>NZ_JAVRBF010000061.1:0-48632 GCF_032436805.1 Streptomyces sp. P17
GGACAACGCCCACCCCAACCAGCGGCCGCCCCGCACCCCACACAGCTGCGGGCAGTCGTGCCGCCGGGACAACGCCCGCAGCCAAAGAGGCGGCACCCCGCGAGCGCGGGCAAGCGACCCCACGCCGGCCCCAGCCGACCCGCACCGCCGCACCCACGTCCGCCACAGACACCGTCACCGGCACCCACCTGGCCGCCTACGCCCTGACCCCCACCCACGGCTTCGTCCTCGGAGTGGCCGCCCCCCGCCGCGACCCCGCCGCCCACACCATCGCCTCCGTAGCCGCCGTACTCCTCTCCCTCCTCACCGGAGAACAGCAGAGCGGCACAGGGGCGGCGCGCACCTCCGCGCTGGTGCGGCTGTTGCTCGGGGCGAGGCCCGAGGACGTCGCTTCGCTGCTGGGCACCGGAAAGTGGCTCGTCGTCCATGCCAGGGCCGATACGCACACCCCTGACCCCGTAGCCGCCTCCGCCCTCGGCGCAGCCCTCGGCTCCCCCCTGGTCGACCTCGCGAAGGACGTCGTACGCGTCCTCGTCCCCGCCGACCGCACCCCCACCCCCCAACCCGGCTGGACCCTCGGCGTCAGCGACCCCGCACCCCCCGCGGAGTGGCCCGCCGCGGACACCCGAGCCGCCCGCGCACTCGCCCGCGCCCGCGCCACCCGCACTCCCCTGGCCCACCACGGCACCCGCCCCGCTCTCGCCGAACTCGTCCCCCACGACGAGGCGGAGACTCACGCCCGCACCCTCCTCCAACCCATCGTCCACGCCCCCGCGCTGGTCGACACGCTCCGCACCTGGCTGTCCCTGCACGGCAGTTGGGACCGCACCGCCGTCGCCCTCGCCGTGCACCGCAACACCGTCCGCCAGCGCATCGCGAGGTGCGAGGCACTGCTCGGCACCGACCTGGACGACCCCGACGTACGCATGGAGCTGTGGTTCGCCCTACGGCAGTGACCCGCGTCCCAGCGTCCGGGACACCCCGCGAGCCCGCAGGGGTCTGCCCCACAATGGGACACATGCCGATACCCGGGACACCCAGCCGCGCCGAGCTCGTCGAACACCTCGTCAGAACCCGTATCGCGGGCGACGTCGCCACCCCGCGCGAGAACAACCTCTCCCATTACCGCAAGCTGGCGAACGGCGAGCGCAACTGGTGGCTCGGCCTGGAGCTGGGTGACCGCTGGACCGACGAGCAGGACGTGCTCGCGGTGATGGCGGAGCGGGTCGGGGTGAACGACGACCCCGAGTACCGCTACGGCCAGGACACCATCGACCCCGAACTGACGGTCGCCGCGCTGGAGCGGATGGCGGGCCGGCTGCGCAAGGCGGCCGACGGCGGCCAGCGGGTGCTGTTCGCCACCGGCCACCCCGGCGGCCTGCTCGATGTGCACCGCGCCACCGCCGCCGCCCTGCGCACGGCCGGCTGCGAGATCGTGGTCATCCCGGACGGGCTGCAGACGGACGAGGGGTACGTCATGCAGTTCGCGGACGTGGCGGTGCTGGAGCACGGCGCCACCCTGTGGCACACGCACTCGGGCGAGCCGATGAAGGCGATCCTCACGGCGCTCGAGCGGCTCGGCAGCCCGCTGCCCGACCTGGTCGTCGCCGACCACGGCTGGGCGGGCTACGCCGGACAGCACGGCGTCGACTCGGTGGGCTACGCCGACTCCAACGACCCCGCGCTCTTCCTCGCCGAGGCCGAGGGGACCCTCCAGGTGACGGTCCCGCTCGACGACCATGTGGTCAGCCCCCGCTACTACGACCCGATGACGGCGTATCTGCTGGCGGAGGCGGGGCTGGTCTAACGCCGGGGGGCGCGGACCACGCCCTCCTGGATGACCGTGAGGGCCAGGCGGCCGTCCTGGGTGTAGATACGGGCCTGACCGAGGCCGCGGCCGCCGGAGGCCGACGGGGACTGCTGGTCGTACAGCAGCCACTCGTCGGCGCGGAACGGCCGGTGGAACCACATCGCGTGGTCCAAGGACGCTCCTACGACATCCCCTACGGCCCAGCCGCCCCGCCCGTGCGCCAGCAGGACCGAGTCCAGCAGCGTCATGTCGGAGACGTAGGTGGCGAGGACGACATGCAGCAGCGGGTCGTCACCGAGCTTGCCGTTGGTGCGGAACCACACCTGGGAGTGCGGTTCGCGCGGCTCGCCGAACTTCCCGTACGGGGGTTCGTCGACGTAGCGCACGTCCACCGCGGCGCGCGCCTCCAGGAACTTCTCCACGACCCCGCGGTCGAGATGGCCGTAGCCGCTCAGCCGTTCCTCCGAGGTGGGGAGCGTGGCGGGGTCGGGGGCCTCGGGCATCGGGGCCTGGTGCTCGAAGCCCTCCTCCGGGCGCTGGAAGGACGCGGACAGGGCGAAGATCGGCTGCCCGTGCTGGACGGCGACCACCCGGCGGGCCGTGAAGGAACGGCCGTCGTTCATGCGGTCGACGGTGTAGACGATGGGCGCGCCGGGGTCGCCGATGCGCAGGAAGTACGCGTGCAGGGAGTGGGCGAGTCGGTCCTCGGGGACCGTCCGCCCGGCGGCGACGAGCGCCTGGGCCGCGACCTGTCCGCCGAAGACGCGCGGAACGACGGCGGACCGGGACTGGCCGCGGAAGATGTTCTCCTCGATCTGCTCCAGGTCGAGCAGATCGAGGAGATCCTGTAGTGCCTGGCTCATGCGATGGTTGTACCGGCCAGTAATTTCCGGAACCTTACAGGCCCATGTCCTTCGCGATGATCGACTTCATGATCTCGCTGGTGCCGCCGTAGATACGGTTCACGCGGTTGTCCGCGTACAGGCGGGCGATCGGGTACTCGTTCATGAAGCCGTAGCCGCCGTGCAGCTGGAGGCAGCGGTCGATCACGCGGTGGGCGACCTCGGTGCAGAACAGCTTCGCGGACGCGGCCTCGGCCGGGGTCAGCTCACCGGCGTCCAGGGCCTCCAGCGCGCGGTCGGCGACGGCCTCGGCAGCGTCGACCTCGGCCTGGCAGGCGGCCAGCTCGAACTTGGTGTTCTGGAAGGAGGCGACGGACTTGCCGAAGACGGTGCGGTCCTGGACGTACTCCTTGGCGAACCGCACGGCGGCCTTGGCCTGCGCGTAGGCGCCGAAGGCGATGCCCCAGCGCTCGGAGGCGAGGTTGTGGCCGAGGTAGTAGAAGCCCTTGTTCTCCTCGCCGAGGAGGTCCTCGACCGGGACCTTGACGTCGACGAACGCCAGCTCGGCGGTGTCGGAGGTCTTCAGGCCGAGCTTGTCGAGCTTGCGGCCGACGGAGTAGCCCGCCGACTTGGTGTCCACGGCGAACAGGGAGATGCCGTGGCGGCGGTCCTCGGCGCTGGGCGCGTCGGTGCGGGCGCAGACGATCACACGGTCGGCGTGCACACCGCCGGTGATGAAGGTCTTGGCGCCGTTGAGGACGTAGTGCGTGCCGTCCTCGGAGAGCTTGGCGGTGGTCTTCATGCCCGCGAGGTCGGAGCCGGTGCCCGGCTCGGTCATCGCCAGCGCCCACATCTCCTCACCGGAGACGAACTTCGGCAGGAACCGCTTCTTCTGCTCGTCGGAGGCGAGCATCTTGATGTAGGGCAGGCCGAGCAGCACATGCACGCCGGAGCCGCCGAACTGGACGCCCGCGCGCGCGGTCTCCTCGTACATCACGGCCTCGAACTTGTACGAGTCGATGCCGGCGCCGCCGTACTCCTCGTCCACGCGGATGCCGAAGACGCCGAGCTCGGCGAGCTTGTAGTAGAAGTCGCGGGGCGCCTGGCCGGCCGCGAACCACTCGTCGTACACCGGTACGACCTCGGCCTCGATGAAGGCGCGGATGGTCTCCCGGAACGCCTCGTGGTCCTCGTTGAACACAGTACGGCGCACGCCGCCACCACCCTTCTGTGCGCCTGAACCGGCGCCGCTCTCGCGTACCTGGTTGCTCGCCGTCGGGGTTCCTCAATGGATGGCTGCGGTCCCATGGCTAAGCGCTTGCTCACATAGAACCGTACCGGCCAGTACGGACAGCCGTCCAGAGGATCAGCCCCGTAACGCTCGTCACTCCCCCGCCGCCGCGAAGGCCCCCCTTGCCATACGGTGCAGCAGTTCCGAGGTGGCCCCGCGGCCCGGCAGTGAGCCCGGGCGGCCCAGGTGCGGGGTGGAGTTCAGCAGGCCGAAGACCGAGTGGACGGCCGAGCGGGCCGTGGGTTCGGTGAGCGCCGGGTAGACCTTGCGGACCACGTCCACCCACAGCTCGACGTACTGGCGCTGGAGCTGGCGGACCAGCTTGCGGTCGCTGTCGCGCAGGCGGTCCAGCTCGCGGTCGTGCAGGGTGATCAGGGGACGGTCGTCGAGCGCGAAGTCGATGTGGCCCTCGATGAGGGAGTCCAGGATCTCGCCGGGACCTCCGCCGTCGGCCTCCGCGAGGCGCCGCTTGGCCCCCGTCAGCAGCTGGCCGCTGATGCCCACCAGCAGCTCCGCCAGCATCGCGTCCTTGCCCGCGAAATGCCGGTAGAGGCCGGGGCCGCTGATGCCGACGGCGGCGCCTATCTCGTCGACCCCCACTCCATGGAAGCCGCGCTCGGCGAACAGCCGCGCGGCCTCCTTGAGGATCTGCTCACGACGGGTGGGTGCGTCGGTTCTGGTGGCCATGGAAGCAATTCTAGACAGGGAGGTTAGCGGTCGTTAACCTGAAGGAAATGCGTTAACGCTCATTAACAAGGTGAGGGGACCGCAGGATGCACGAGGCACCCGAGCTGACGAGTGCGGCAGATCCCGCGTCGGAGGCCTGGAAGGCCAATGAGGAGGCGCAGCTCGCGCTGGTGGAGGAGCTGCGCGCCAAGCTCGCCGCCGCCCGTCTGGGTGGTGGGGACAAGGCGCGCGCCCGGCACACCGCGCGCGGCAAGCTGCTGCCCCGGGACCGGGTGGACACCCTGCTCGACCCGGGCTCGCCCTTCCTGGAGCTGGCGCCCCTCGCGGCCGACGGCATGTATGACGGACAGGCCCCGGCGGCCGGTGTCATCGCCGGGATCGGCCGGGTCAGCGGGCGGGAGTGCGTGATCGTCGCCAATGACGCCACCGTCAAGGGCGGCACGTACTACCCGATGACCGTGAAGAAGCATCTGCGGGCCCAGGAAGTCGCCCTGGAGAACCGGCTGCCCTGTCTCTACCTCGTGGACTCCGGTGGCGCGTTCCTGCCCATGCAGGACGAGGTCTTCCCCGACCGCGACCACTTCGGGCGGATCTTCTACAACCAGGCCCGGATGTCCGGCGCCGGGATCCCGCAGATCGCGGCCGTTCTCGGGTCCTGCACGGCGGGTGGCGCGTATGTCCCCGCGATGAGCGACGAGGCCGTCATCGTCCGCGACCAGGGCACGATCTTCCTCGGCGGGCCGCCGCTGGTGAAGGCCGCCACCGGTGAGGTCGTCACCGCCGAGGAGCTGGGCGGCGGCGAGGTCCATTCACGGGTGTCGGGCGTGACCGACCATCTCGCGGAGGACGACGCGCACGCCCTGCGGATCGTCCGGAACATCGTCGCCACTCTCCCCACGCGCGGGGCGCTGCCCTGGCAGGTGCGGCCGGCCGCCGAGCCCGAGGTCGACCCCTACGGCCTGTACGGCGCGGTGCCCGCGGACCCCCGCACCCCCTATGACGTACGGGAGATCATCGCGCGCGTGGTCGACGGCTCCCGTTTCGCGGAGTTCAAGTCCGAGTTCGGGCAGACCCTGGTCACCGGCTTCGCCCGGATCCACGGCCACCCGGTCGGCATCGTCGCCAACAACGGCATCCTGTTCTCCGAGTCCGCCCAGAAGGGCGCCCACTTCATCGAGCTGTGCGACCAGCGCGGGATCCCGCTGGTGTTCCTGCAGAACATCTCCGGGTTCATGGTCGGCAGGGACTACGAGGCGGGCGGTATCGCCAAGCACGGCGCCAAGATGGTGACGGCGGTCGCGACCACGCGCGTGCCGAAGCTGACGGTCGTGGTGGGCGGTTCCTACGGCGCCGGGAACTACTCCATGTGCGGCAGGGCCTACTCGCCCCGCTTCCTGTGGATGTGGCCGGGCGCCAAGATCTCCGTCATGGGCGGCGAGCAGGCGTCCTCGGTCCTCGCCACCGTCAAGCGCGACCAGTTGGAGGCGCGCGGCGAACAGTGGCCGGCCGAGGAGGAAGAGGCCTTCAAGGCACCGATCCGCGCGCAGTACGAGCGTCAGGGGAATGCCTACTACGCGACGGCCCGCCTCTGGGACGACGGTGTGATCGATCCGCTGGAGACCCGGCAGGTACTGGGCCTGGCACTGACGGCCTGCGCCAACGCGCCCCTGGGTGACCCC
This sequence comes from Streptomyces sp. P17, assembly GCF_032436805.1. Taxonomy (NCBI): domain Bacteria; kingdom Bacillati; phylum Actinomycetota; class Actinomycetes; order Kitasatosporales; family Streptomycetaceae; genus Streptomyces; species Streptomyces sp. P17. The sequence goes on from NZ_JAVRBF010000061.1 coordinate 6,310, forward strand.
CAGTTCGGCGTCTTCCGGATGTGAGGGACTCATGACCATGTTCGACACAGTCCTCGTGGCCAACCGGGGCGAGATCGCGGTCCGGGTCATCCGTACGCTGCGCGCGCTGGGGGTCCGCTCGGTCGCCGTCTTCTCCGACGCCGACGCCGACGCGCGGCATGTCCGGGAGGCCGACACGGCGGTACGGATCGGACCGGCGCCGGCGGTCGAGAGCTACCTCTCGGCGGAGCGGATCCTCGAAGCCGCCGACCGCACCGGCGCCCAGGCCGTCCACCCCGGTTATGGCTTCCTCGCCGAGAACGCCGACTTCGCGCGCGCCTGCGCCGAGGCGGGCCTGGTGTTCATCGGGCCGCCGGCCGAGGCGATCTCCCTGATGGGCGACAAGATCCGCGCCAAGGAGACCGTGCAGGCGGCCGGGGTCCCCGTCGTCCCCGGCGGACGCGACCCCGAACTGGCCGACGCGGCCCGTGAGCTGGGTGCTCCGGTGCTGCTGAAGCCGAGCGCGGGCGGCGGCGGCAAGGGCATGCGGCTGGTGCGGGACCTGACCGCGCTGGAGGAGGAGATCGCGGCGGCCCGGCGTGAGGCCGCGGCCTCCTTCGGTGACGACACGCTCCTCGTCGAGCGGTGGATCGACCGCCCCCGGCACATCGAGATCCAGGTGCTGGCGGACGGCCACGGCAATGTCGTCCACCTCGGTGAGCGCGAGTGCTCCCTGCAGCGCCGCCACCAGAAGATCATCGAGGAGGCCCCCTCGGTCCTCCTGGACGAGGACACGCGCGCCGCGATGGGCGAGGCGGCGGTCCAGGCGGCCCGCTCCTGCGGCTACCGGGGCGCGGGCACCGTGGAGTTCATCGTCCCGGGCGGCGACCCCGCCGCGTACTACTTCATGGAGATGAACACCCGCCTCCAGGTGGAACACCCGGTCACCGAGCTGATCACCGGCACAGACCTGGTGGAGTGGCAGCTGCGGGTCGCGGCCGGGGAGAAGCTCGCCTTCGCCCAGGAGGAGATCCGGCTGACCGGCCACGCGGTCGAGGCCCGCATCTGCGCGGAGGACCCCGCGCGCGGGTTCCTCCCGTCGGGCGGCACCGTGCTGCGGCTGCGCGAGCCGCAGGGCGACGGGGTGCGCACGGACTCGGGGCTGAGCGAGGGCACCGAGGTCGGCAGCCTGTACGACCCGATGCTCTCCAAGGTCATCGCCTACGGCCCCGACCGCGCGACGGCGCTGCGCAAGCTCCGGGCGGCGCTCGCGGAGACGGTGACACTGGGCGTGCAGACGAACGCCGGGTTCCTGCGCCGGCTGCTGGCCCATCCTGCGGTGGTGGCCGGGGAGTTGGACACCGGTCTGGTCGAGCGGGAGGTCGACGGGCTGGTGCCGGCGGAGGTGCCCGAGGAGGTGTACGAGGCGGCGGCGGCCGTACGCCTTGAGGTGCTGCGGCCCGCCGGCGAGGGCTGGACCGACCCCTTCTCGGTGCCGAGCGGCTGGCGGCTGGGCGGTACGCCCAAGCCCCTCGCCTTCCCCCTGCGGGTTGCCGGTGACCCGGTCGAGTACGTCCCGCGAGGCGCCCACACCGTCACCGACGACCGGGTCTCCGTCACCCTCGACGGAGTCCGGCACACCTTCCACCGTGCCGCCGACTGGATCGGCCGGGACGGCGACGCCTGGCACGTACGCGACCACGACCCGGTCGCCGCGTCCCTGACCCGCGCCGCCCACTCCGGCGCCGACTCGCTCACCGCGCCCATGCCCGGCACCGTGACGGTGGTGAAGGTCGCCGTCGGGGACGAGGTGAGCGCCGGTCAGAGTCTGCTGGTGGTGGAGGCGATGAAGATGGAGCACGTCATCTCCGCCCCGCACGCCGGCACGGTCGCCGAACTCGATGTCTCGCCCGGTACCACGGTCGCCATGGACCAGGTGCTGGCCGTGATCGCACCGCACGAGGAGGTGGCCCAGTGACCCTGCCCATGGCAGTCCCCGAACCCGGTCTTCCCACCCGCGTCCGCATCCACGAGGTCGGCGCCCGGGACGGATTGCAGAACGAGGACGCGACCGTCCCCACAGACGTGAAGGCGGAGTTCGTCCGACGTCTCGCCGACGCGGGCCTGACCACCATCGAGGCCACCAGCTTCGTCCACCCGAAGTGGGTGCCCCAACTCGCCGACGCGGAAGAACTGTTCCCCCGCGTGAGCCACCTCCCGGTGAGTCTCCCCGTCCTCGTCCCCAACGAGCGCGGACTGGACCGTGCCCTGGCCCTCGGAGCCCGTCGCGTCGCCGTCTTCGCCAGCGCCACCGAGTCGTTCGCGAAGGCCAACCTCAACCGCACGGTCGACGAGGCCCTGGCGATGTTCGAGCCGGTCGTCGCGCGGGCGAAGGCCGAGGGCGTGCAGGTGCGCGGCTATCTCTCCATGTGCTTCGGCGACCCGTGGGAGGGCCCGGTCCCCGTCCCGCAGGTCGTCAAGGTCTGCCACGCCCTCCTCGACATGGGCTGCGACGAACTGAGCCTGGGCGACACGATCGGCGTGGCCACACCGGGTCACGTCCGGGCGCTGCTGACCGAACTCACCGAGCACGGCACACCCGTCGACCGACTCGCCGTCCACTTCCACGACACCTACGGCCAGGCCCTCGCCAACACCTACGCCGCCCTCCAGCACGGCGTCACCACCGTCGACGCCTCCGCCGGAGGCCTGGGCGGCTGCCCGTACGCGAAGTCCGCCACCGGAAACCTCGCCACCGAAGACCTCGTGTGGATGCTGCGGGGACTCGGCATCGACACCGGCATCGATCTCGGCCGTCTCGTCGCCACAAGCGAGTGGATGGCCGGCCGACTGGGCCGCCCCAGCCCGTCCCGCACCGTACGAGCCCTCTCCCACAAGGAGTGACCCCCATGAACCACAAGCTCTCCCCCGAGCTCGAAGAACTGCGCCGCACGGTGGAGGAGTTCGCGCACGACGTCGTGGCGCCCAAGATCGGTGACCTCTACGAGCGTCATGAGTTCCCGTACGAGATCGTGCGTGAGATGGGCCGCATGGGCCTGTTCGGGCTGCCGTTCCCCGAGGAGTACGGCGGTATGGGCGGCGACTATCTGGCGCTGGGCATCGCCCTGGAGGAACTGGCCCGGGTGGACTCCTCGGTGGCCATCACCCTGGAGGCGGGCGTCTCGCTGGGCGCGATGCCGATCCATCTGTTCGGCACCGAGGAGCAGAAGCAGAAGTGGCTGCCCCGGCTGTGCTCGGGCGAGATCCTGGGCGCCTTCGGTCTGACCGAGCCGGACGGCGGCTCCGACGCGGGCGCGACCCGTACGGCGGCCCGGCTCGACCCCGAGACGGACGAGTGGGTGATCAACGGCACCAAGTGCTTCATCACCAACTCCGGTACGGACATCACCGGCCTGGTCACGGTCACCGCGGTCACCGACCGCAGGCCCGACGGCAGCCCCCTGATCTCCTCGATCATCGTCCCGTCCGGCACCCCGGGCTTCACGGTGGCCCCTGCCTACTCGAAGGTCGGCTGGAACGCCTCCGACACCCGTGAGCTGTCCTTCGCCGACGTCCGCGTCCCGAAGGCCAACCTCCTCGGCGCCGAGGGCCGCGGCTACGCCCAGTTCCTGCGCATCCTCGACGAGGGGCGTATCGCGATCGCGGCGCTGGCGACGGGCCTGGCGCAGGGCTGTGTGGACGAGTCGGTCCGCTACGCCATGGAGCGCCATGCCTTCGGCCGCCCGATCGGCGCCAACCAGGCCATCCAGTTCAAGCTCGCGGACATGGAGATGCGGGCGCACACGGCCCGTCTGTCCTGGCGGGACGCGGCGAGCCGGCTGGTCGCGGGTGAGCCGTTCAAGAAGGAGGCGGCGCTGGCCAAGCTCTACTCCTCCACGATCGCGGTGGACAACGCCCGTGACGCCACCCAGATCCACGGCGGCTACGGCTTCATGAACGAGTACCCGGTGGCCCGTATGTGGCGCGACTCCAAGATCCTGGAGATCGGCGAGGGCACGAGCGAGGTCCAGCGGATGCTGATCGCGCGGGAAATGGGGCTGCCGAGCTGACAACGGCCTGCGCCGGGCCCCGGGTTGGGCCCCATGGACAGCTCACGGGTTGGGCGTTCCAGGGGCCCACCTCTGGACATCTGCTGAGGTTAGGCTAACCTACCTTCGAATTGTCCGGCGCAAGATCGCCCCGTTCGAAAGCAGCGTACCCATGTCCAACGCCAGAGCCACCCACCTCACCCGCCGTGGCATCCTCGCCGCGGGCGGCGCCCTCGGCCTCGGTGCCGTGCTCGCAGCCTGTGGCGACGGCGACGCAAAAAGCGGTGGCTCGGACCAGGAGACGGCCGCCGCGAAGTCCGGCCCGTGGTCCTTCAAGGACGACCGTGGCACGACGGTGAAGCTCGACAAGGTGCCGGCGAACATCGTCGCCTTCACCGGTGTCGCCGCCGCCCTCCACGACTACGGCATCCAGGTCAAGGGCGTCTTCGGCCCGACCACGACCGCGGACGGCAAGCCCGACGTCCAGGCCGGTGACCTCGACGTCAGCAAGGTCACCGTTCTCGGCAACGAGTGGGGCAAGCTCAACATCGAGAAGTACGCGGCCCTCTCCCCCGAGGTGCTCATCACCACGACGTTCGACGACGCCGGCACCCTGTGGTCCGTGCCCGTCGAGTCCGCGGACAAGATCGCCAAGCTCGCGCCGAGCGTCGCCATCTCCGTCTACGACCGCCAGATGACCCAGCCGCTCCAGCGCATGTGGGAGCTGGCCGAGTCGCTCGGCGCGGACATGAAGTCCGACGCGATCGCCGAGTCGAAGAAGAAGTTCGAAACCGCCGCGGCCCGGCTGCGCGCCGCCGCCAAGGCCAAGCCGGAGATCAAGGTGCTCGCCGGCTCCGCCGCGGAGTCGATCTTCTACGTGTCCGGCACCAACTTCTCCATCGACCTTGAGTACTTCAAGTCCCTCGGCGTGAACTTCGTCGAGCCCTCGGAGCAGGCGAAGGCGGAGAGCGGCGGCTGGTTCGAGGCGCTGAGCTGGGAGAACGTCGACAAGTACGACGCGGACATCATCCTGATGGACGACCGCTCCTCCACGATCCAGCCCGCGGACATCACCGAGGCGACCTGGAAGAAGCTGCCCGCCGTCAAGGCCGGCCAGGTCATCCCGCGTTCGCCCGAGCCGATCCTGTCGTACGACAAGTGCACGCCGCTGCTCGACAACCTCGCCGAGGCCATCGAGAACGCCAAGAAGGTCAGCTGACCCCCTGAAGGTCTCCAACTGACGCTCACTCAGGAGCATGCATGAGCACGGCCGTTGCCGCCGATTTCCGTTTCTTCTCTCTTCAGGTCGTACGGACTCGGCGGCTCGGTCCGTCTCTGGTCCGGGTGACCTTCGGCGGCCAGGAGCTGCGCGACTTCCACTCCGAGGGGGGCGACCAGTCGCTGTCGCTGTTCCTGCCGCACCCGGGGCAGGACGCCCCCGTCGTGCCGATCGAGCTCGGCGACGGCTGGTGGCAGGGCTGGCGTGAACTGCCCGACGACGTACGGGCCGTGATGCGGTCGTACACCCTGCGCGCGCTGCGGCGGGACCCGGACGAGATCGACATCGACTTTGTGCTGCACGGAGTCGAGCCCGGTGCCGCCGTTCCCGCGGGGCCCGCTTCCCGGTGGGCGGCGAGCGCGGCCGCCGGAGACCGCGTCCTGCTCATCGGGCCCGCCGTCGCCGACAACCGGGCCATCCGGTTCCGTCCGCCCGAGGACACGGATCTCATGGTGATCTGGGGCGACGAGACCGCCGTACCGGCCGTCTCCGCCATCGTCGAGTCACTGCCGGCCGGCACCCGCGCCCGGGTCTGGCTGGAGGTGCATCACGCCGGGGACATCCAGGACCTGGTCACCGAGGCGGACGCCGAGATCAACTGGCTGGTCCATGAGGACCAGGGCGCCGAGGGGTCCCCCATGGCCCTCGACGCCCTGCGCAAGGCCCGACTCCCGGCCGCAGAGCACCCGTACGTCTGGATCGCGGGCGAGTCGGGGTGTGTGAAGGCGCTGCGCCGGCACTTCGTCGTTGAGCGCGGGATCGACCGGCGCCGGGTCACGTTCGTCGGCTACTGGCGGCGCGGTCTGACCGAGGAGCAGCTGCGCGAGAGCGGCGAGTGATGCGACGGAAGTGACCACCGTCACGGGAGGGGCGGGGTTTCCCCTGCACACCCCCGGTAAAGTTAGGTTAGGCTTGCCTAAGTTGATCGACGCCGTCGCACTCCCCACTCCGCATCGCCTTCGTCCCGCACGGACTTCCCCTCGGAGGACCCCCCATGCGCTCGCACCTGCTCAATGACACGACCGCGGAGCAGTACCGCCGCTCCGTGACCGAAGGTATCGAGCGGGTGGCAGCCAAACTCGCCACCACCGACCGTCCGTTCACCGGTGTCACGGTCGACGCCCTCTCCCCCCGCATCGACGAGATCGACCTGGACCGCCCGCTGCACGACACCGCGGCCGTCCTCGACGAGCTGGAGGACGTCTACCTCCGCGACGCGATCTACTTCCACCACCCGCGCTACCTCGCGCACCTCAACTGCCCGGTCGTCATCCCGGCGGTGCTCGGCGAGGCGATCCTGTCCGCCGTCAACTCCTCCCTGGACACCTGGGACCAGTCGGCCGGCGGCACCCTCATCGAGCGCAAGCTCATCGACTGGACCACCGCCCGCATCGGCCTGGGCCCCGCCGCCGACGGTGTGTTCACCTCCGGCGGCACCCAGTCCAACCTCCAGGCGCTGCTGCTGGCCCGCGAGGAGGCCAAGACCGACTCGCTCGCCAAACTGCGCATCTTCGCCTCCGAGGTCAGCCACTTCAGCGTCAAGAAGTCGGCCAAACTCCTCGGCCTGAGCGCCGATTCGGTGGTCTCGATCCCCGTCGACCACGACAAGCGCATGCAGACCGTCGCCCTCGCCCGCGAGCTGGAGCGCTGCGCCAAGGACGGCCTGGTCCCGATGGCCGTCGTCGCCACCGCCGGCACCACCGACTTCGGCTCCATCGACCCGCTGCCCGAGATCGCCGAGCTGTGCGAGCAGTTCAACACCTGGATGCACGTCGACGCCGCCTACGGCTGCGGACTGCTCGCCTCCGTGAAGTACCGGGGCCGCATCGACGGCATCGAACGCGCCGACTCCGTCACCGTCGACTACCACAAGTCCTTCTTCCAGCCGGTGAGTTCCTCCGCCGTACTGGTCCGGGACGCGGCCACCCTGCGCCACGCCACCTACCACGCGGAGTACCTCAATCCGCGCCGGATGGTGCAGGAACGTATTCCCAACCAGGTCGACAAGTCCCTCCAGACCACCCGCCGCTTCGACGCGCTGAAGCTGTGGATGACCCTGCGCGTGATGGGCGCCGACGGCATCGGGCAGCTCTTCGACGAGGTGATCGACCTGGCCGCCGAGGGCTGGAAGCTGCTGGCCGCCGACCCGCGCTTCGACGTCGTGGTCGAGCCGAGCCTGTCCACCCTCGTCTTCCGCTACATCCCGGCCGCGGTGACCGACCCCGCCGAGACCGACCGCGCCAACCTCTTCGCCCGCAAGGCCCTGTTCGCCTCCGGTGCCGCCGTCGTCGCGGGCACCAAGGTCGGCGGCCGCCACTACCTGAAGTTCACCCTGCTCAACCCCGAGACGACGGCCGAGGACATCGCCGCCGTCCTCGATCTGATCGCCGGCCACGCCGAGCAGTACCTGGGAGAGACCGTTGTCCGCGCTTCCTGAATCCACCCGCACGTATGACTTCGTGGGCATCGGGCTCGGCCCCTTCAACCTCGGCCTGGCCTGTCTCACCGAGCCCATCGACGAACTCGACGGTGTCTTCCTGGAGTCGAAGCCCGACTTCGAGTGGCACGCGGGCATGTTCCTGGACGGCGCCCACCTCCAGACCCCGTTCATGTCCGACCTGGTCACCCTCGCCGACCCGACCTCGCCGTACTCCTTCCTCAACTACCTGAAGGAGAAGGGCCGGCTGTACTCGTTCTACATCCGCGAGAACTTCTACCCGCTGCGCGTCGAGTACGACGACTACTGCCGCTGGGCCGCGGACAAGCTGAGCAGCGTCCGCTTCGGCACGACGGTCAGCGAGGTGACGTACGAGAACGATCTGTACGTCGTGAAGACCACGGCCGGTGCCGAGTTCCGCGCCCGGCACCTGGTCCTCGGCACCGGCACCTCCCCGCACTACCCGCAGGCCGTGCAGGGCCTCGGCGGCGACTTCTTCCACAACTCCCGCTACATGCAGCACAAGGCGGAGCTCCAGAAGAAGGAGTCGATCACGATCGTCGGCTCCGGCCAGTCCGCCGCCGAGATCTACTACGACCTCCTCGCCGGGATCGACGTCCACGGCTACCGGCTGAACTGGGTGACCCGCTCCCCGCGCTTCTTCCCGCTGGAGTACACCAAGCTCACGCTGGAGATGACCTCGCCGGAGTACATCGACTACTACCGCGCGCTGCCGGAGGCCACCCGCTACCGCCTCACCTCCCAGCAGAAGGGCCTGTTCAAGGGCATCGACGGCGACCTGATCAACGAGATCTTCGACCTGCTCTACCAGAAGAACCTCGGCGGCCCGGTCCCCACCCGACTGCTCACCAACTCCTCGCTGAACAGCGCCCGTTACGAGAACGGCACGTACACGCTCTCCTTCCGCCAGGAGGAGCAGGAGAAGGACTACGACCTGGAGACGCAGGGCCTGGTGCTGGCCACCGGCTACGCGTACACCGAGCCGGAGTTCCTCAAGCCCGTCAGCGACCGTCTCGTCCGTGACTCACGGGGCAACTTCGACGTCGCCCGCAACTACGCCATCGATGTGACGGGCCGGGGTGTGTTCCTGCAGAACGCCGGCGTGCACACCCACAGCATCACCAGCCCCGACCTCGGCATGGGCGCCTACCGCAACAGCTTCATCATCAGTGAGCTGCTCGGCAGTGAGTACTACCCGGTCGAGAAGACCATCGCGTTCCAGGAGTTCGCCGTATGACCTTCACCTTCCGCCCTCTCGACCCCCTGAAGGACGCCGAGCTGCTGCACCGCTGGGTCACGCACCCCAAGGCCGCCTTCTGGATGATGCAGGACGCGAAACTGGAGGACGTCGAGCGCGCCTACATGGAGATCGCGGCCGACGAGCACCACCACGCGCTGCTGGGTCTCGACGAGAACGGCGAACCCGCCTTCCTGATGGAGAAGTACGACCCGGCCCACCGCGAACTGGTCGGCCTGTACGAGCCGCTCCCCGGCGACGTCGGCATGCACTTCCTGACGCCGGCCACCGGCACCCCCGTGCACGGCTTCACCCGGTCCGTCATCACCGCCGTGATGGCGCACCTCTTCGAGGACCCGGCGGTCGAGCGCGTCGTCGTAGAGCCGGACATCGCCAACAAGGCCGTGCACGCCCTGAACGAAGCCGTCGGATTCGTGCCCTCGCACGAGATCCAGAAGCCGGAGAAGAAGGCCCTGCTGAGCTTCTGCACCCGGGAGCGGTTCCTGCTCGCGACGGGGGTGGCCGCATGACCCTCGCCGACTCCGTGGCCCACCTCTCCCCCGAACGCTGGGAGCAGGCCAACCGCCTCCTCGTCCGCAAGGCCCTCGCCGAGTTCGCGCACGAACGGCTGATCACGCCCGAGGCCACCGCCGACGGCGGCTTCGAGGTCCGCAGCGACGACGGTCTGACCCGGTACCGGTTCACCGCCGTCCGCCGCGCCCTCGACCACTGGCAGGTCGACGCCGACTCCATCTCCCGTCATCGAGACGGCGTCGACCTCCCCCTCGCCGCGCTGGACTTCTTCATCGAGCTGAAGCAGGCGCTCGGCCTGAGCGACGCGATCCTGCCGGTCTACCTGGAGGAGGTCTCCTCCACCCTCTCCGGCACCTGCTACAAGCTCACCAAGCCGCAGCTCCCGGTCGCCGAGCTCGCCAGGAGCGGCTTCCAGGCCATCGAGACCGGGATGACCGAGGGCCACCCCTGCTTCGTCGCCAACAACGGACGGCTCGGCTTCGGCATCCACGAGTACCTGTCGTACGCCCCCGAGACCGCGAGCCCGATCCGGCTGGTGTGGCTGGCCGCGCACAGGTCGCGGGCCGCGTTCACGGCGGGTGTGGGCCTGGAGTACGAGTCCTTCATCCGGGACGAGCTGGGCGAGGACACGGTCGAGCGGTTCCACGGCGTGCTGCGCGAGCAGAACCTGGACCCCGCCGACTATCTCCTCATCCCCGTCCACCCCTGGCAGTGGTGGAACAAGCTCACCGTCACCTTCGCGGCCGAGGTCGCCCGCAAGCACCTGGTGTGCCTGGGCGAGGGCGACGACGAGTATCTGGCCCAGCAGTCCATCCGGACCTTCTTCAACCGGTCCAGCCCCGGGAAGCACTACGTCAAGACGGCCCTGTCCGTCCTCAACATGGGCTTCATGCGCGGCCTTTCGGCGGCGTACATGGAGGCGACCCCGGCCATCAACGACTGGCTCGCCCAGCTCATCGAGAACGACCCGGTGCTCAAGGAGACGGGCCTCACGATCATCCGCGAGCGCGCGGCGGTCGGCTACCGGCACCTGGAGTACGAGGCGGCGACGGACCGCTACTCGCCGTACCGCAAGATGCTGGCCGCGCTGTGGCGGGAGAGCCCCGTCTCCTCCCTCCGGGAGGGTGAGTCCCTGGCCACCATGGCCTCCCTCGTCCACGTCGACCACGAGGGCGCGTCCTTCGCGGGCGCGCTGATCGAGCAGTCAGGTCTGGAGCCGACGGAGTGGCTGCGCCACTACCTGACGGCGTACTTCACCCCGCTCCTGCACAGCTTCTACGCCTACGACCTCGTCTTCATGCCGCACGGCGAGAACGTGATCCTCGTCCTCAAGGACGGTGTCGTCCAGCGCGCGATCTACAAGGACATCGCCGAGGAGATCGCGGTCATGGACCCGGACGCGGTGCTGCCGCCGACGGTCGAGCGGCTGCGCGTGGACGTCCCCGAGGACACGAAGCTGCTGTCCATCTTCACGGACGTCTTCGACTGCTACTTCCGCTTCCTCGCCGCGAACCTCGCGACGGAGGGCGTCCTGACCGAGGACGACTTCTGGCGCACGGTCGCGGAGGTCACGCGCGCGTACCAGGCGACGGTGCCGGAGCTGGCGGACAAGTTCCAGCAGTACGACATGTTCGCCCCGGAGTTCGCCCTGTCCTGCCTCAACCGCCTCCAACTGCGCAACAACCAGCAGATGGTGGACCTGGCGGACCCGGCCGGGGCACTGCAACTGATCGGCACGCTGAGGAACCCCATCGCAGGGTTCTGATCCCACAGACGGACGGGCGCCCGGGAGTACGGTCCTCCCGGGCACCCGTCAGCTTTTCAACTCCGGGCAGGGCAGCGCCGCCAGGTGCGCGGGACTGTATCAATGTGCGGCTCCGCCGCGCGGGCGCGACCAGCCCTCACGGTGCCGCAGCCGAATCACTGCCAAGGCACCCGCGGCGACCGACAGAACGAGATCCCCATCGCTTCCCATCGCGGCCCCTGCGCGGCAAGCCGCACCTTGTAGCCGTCCCAGTCATGCGTGGCCGCAGGAGACCACCACCCCAGCCGCAGGAGACCACCCCAGCTCGGCCACGCCCGCGACCCTCGGGAACGCCATGTACTCGATGTCGGCGGACGTCTGAATCGTCTCGCTCCAAAGCGGCGCCTCAACCCCCCGCACCGCCGAAGCAGGCACCCCGGCCAGATGGTCCCCGGGGTCCCAGTCGTAGGACCGCTTCACCTCGGCGTACCCCGCCCAGGACAGCCCCAAGGGAGTCCGCTCGTCGTACTTCATGTCGAGGTAGATCCGGTCGGCGGGCGCTCATGGAGGTGCCCATCGCGACCAGCGGCAGAGAACCGAGAAGGCGAAACGTTCTGTGGTGCTGTCTCACAAAACCGTCCCTTCTGTGAACCATTGAACCCCAAAAAAGGTCTGGACCACTCTCTCGTGAGACAGGTGGAACAATCCACCCCATGGCGGAAATCATCCAGAAGGACGGCACCTGGGCCTTCGACGGGGACGCACTGCGGCTGACACCGGGACGGGACAAGAACGTCAGCCTCCTCCGTAAGACCCTGGGTGAACTCGTCGTCCCCCTGGGCGCGTTGGCGGGGGTCTCGTTCGAACAGGGCAAGAAGGCCGGGCGGCTCAGGCTGCGGCTGCGGGACGGCGCCGACCCGCTGCTGCACGCCTCCGGCGGCCGCCTCACCGAGCCCCACGACCCCTACCAGCTGATCGTCGAGCCCGGCCGCTACGGCGTCGCCGAGTACTTCACCGACGAGGTCCGCAACGCCCTTCTGCTGGACCAGGTCCCGGCCGACCCGGTCACCGAGTTCCTCCTGCCGGGCCCGGCGGTCCCGCTCTCCGTCTCCGCGGGCGACGGCACCGCGAGCTTCGACGGCGAGCGGATCCGGCTGGAGTGGAACTGGAAGACGGAGGACGCCAAGGCCGCCGCCGGGGCCCGCACCCTCGCCCTCACGGACATCAGCGCCGTCGAGTGGCATCCGGCCGCAGGCCTGGAGAACGGCCACCTCCGTTTCACCGTCCGGAACGCCCCGACCAAGGCCCCGCCCAAGTACGACCCCAACGCCGTGGAGCTGTGGGGCTTCAAGAAGGACCCGCTGATGGCCCTGGTCGCGGCGGCCGTCCAGGCCCGGCTCCCGCACCCGGCCGCGGCCGCCACGGACGTACGACAGCCGGAGCCCTCCGAGGCCGCCCGCCCGCTGCCGCCCGCCGCCGAGGACGACCACGACGCGCTGCTGCGCCGACTGCGCGAGCTCGGCGAGCTGCACCGCACGGGGGTCCTGACGGAGGAGGAGTTCACCCTCGCCAAGCAGGCGATCCTGAAGCGGATGTGAGCTGCCGCACCCCAGCCCCGACACAGCTGCCCGAAATCGGGCAGGATTCTTGCGAAAGAGCCATCGGTACCCCAGGATCTACCGGGTGCACGACGAACTTGTTGATCACCTGACGCGATCCACGCCCCTCAACCGGGGCGAGGCGCTGCGGGTGATCCAGGACGTGCTCGCCTACTTCGACGAGACGACCGAGCAGTACGTCCGTCGCCGCCACCGCGAACTCCAGGCCCAGGGCCTGGTGAACGCGACGATCTTCGAACGGATCGAGGCGGACCTGAAATACCGGGCGGTGGCACCGCCGGAGCTCACCCTCCGGCAGCTGCGCCGGATCGTCTACGGCTAGGACTGCGTATATATGTGCGGAATCGTCGGATACATCGGCAAGCGTGACGTCGCGCCCCTGCTCCTGGAGGGCCTCCAGCGCCTGGAGTACCGCGGCTACGACTCGGCGGGCATCGCCGTCACCTCGCCCAAGACCAGCGGCCTGAAGACGGTCAAGGCCAAGGGCCGGGTCCGTGACCTGGAGGCCAAGATCCCGGCGCGCTTCAAGGGCACCACCGGTATCGCCCACACCCGCTGGGCCACCCACGGTGCCCCCTCCGACGTCAACGCCCACCCGCACCTGGACGCCGAGGGCAAGGTCGCCGTCGTCCACAACGGCATCATCGACAACGCCTCCGACCTGCGCCGCAAGCTGGAGGCGGACGGCGTCGAGTTCCTCTCGGAGACCGACACCGAGGTTCTCGTCCACCTCATCTCCCGCTCGCAGGCGGAGAAGCTGGAGGACAAGGTCCGCGAGACCCTCCGGCTGATCGAGGGCACCTACGGCATCGCCGTGCTGCACGCCGACTTCCCGGACCGCATCGTGGTCGCCCGCAACGGCTCCCCGGTCGTCCTCGGCATCGGCGAGAAGGAGATGTTCGTCGCCTCGGACATCGCCGCCCTGGTCGCCCACACGCGGCAGATAGTGACCCTCGACGACGGCGAGATGGCCACCCTCAAGGCCGACGACTTCCGCACCTACACGACGGAGGGCACCCGGACCACCTCCGAGCCCACCACCGTGGAGTGGGAGGCCGCCTCCTACGACATGGGCGGCCACGACACCTACATGCACAAGGAGATCCACGAGCAGGCCGAGGCCGTGGACCGCGTCCTGCGCGGCCGGATCGACGACCGCTTCTCCACCGTGCACCTCGGCGGCCTCAACCTGGACGCCCGCGAGGCGCGCCGGATCCGCCGCGTGAAGATCCTCGGCTGCGGCACCTCGTACCACGCGGGCATGATCGGCGCCCAGATGATCGAGGAGCTGGCCCGGATCCCCGCGGACGCGGAGCCGGCCTCGGAGTTCCGCTACCGCAACGCGGTCGTGGACCCCGACACCCTCTACATCGCGGTCTCCCAGTCCGGTGAGACGTACGACGTCCTCGCCGCCGTCCAGGAGCTCAAGCGCAAGGGCGCGCGGGTCCTCGGCATCGTCAACGTCGTCGGCTCGGCCATCGCCCGCGAGGCGGACGGCGGCATCTATGTGCACGCCGGGCCCGAGGTCTGCGTGGTCTCGACGAAGTGCTTCACGAACACCACGGTCGCCTTCGCCCTGCTCGCCCTGCACCTCGGCCGCACCCGTGACCTCTCGGTCCGCGACGGCAAGCGGATCATCGAGGGGCTGCGCAAGCTCCCCGCCCAGATCGCCGAGGTCATGGAGCAGGAGGCCGAGATCGAGCAGCTGGCCAAGGCCTACGCCGACGCCCGCTCGATGCTCTTCATCGGCCGGGTCCGCGGCTACCCGGTGGCCCGCGAGGCCTCCCTGAAGCTCAAGGAGGTCTCCTACATCCACGCGGAGGCCTACCCCGCCTCCGAGCTCAAGCACGGCCCCCTGGCCCTGATCGAGCCGGCCCTCCCCACGGTGGCGATCGTCCCCGACGACGACCTCCTGGAGAAGAACCGCGCGGCCATGGAGGAGATCAAGGCCCGCAGCGGCAAGATCCTTGCAGTGGCCCACCAGCCCCAGGAAAAGGCCGACCAGACGATCGTGGTCCCGAAGAACGAGGACGAACTGGACCCCATCCTGATGGGCATCCCCCTGCAACTCCTCGCCTACCACACGGCCTTGGCCCTGGGCCGGGACATCGACAAGCCCAGGAACCTCGCAAAGTCAGTGACAGTGGAGTAGTTGGCCTAGGAGACCGAGAATCTTGAAAACCCGCCCGACTTGCACCGGATTGCCCCGATCGACTTTTGCGGGCGAACCTGGGCGATCGGGGCGGCCCAAGCAAGATCTTCAGGACACTTCTAGGGGTCGGGGCCGTATCGATTTGCGGCTCCGCCGCGTGGGCGCGACCAGCCCCCACGACCCGCAGAGGCCGGACAACGGGACGGACCCCCACGTGTTGCCACCAAACACGGGGGGGTCCGTCTCTGTCGCCGGGGAGCCGCCCGCTCCCCAGCCTGCGCAGCTAGGGGGTGTTTTGAAAGTCCCGCACAGCACCCACGGCGCCCGGCACGCACCCTCGCCGCACCGGCCAAAGACCCAAGTACGTCCAGTACGAGGGCCTTCGTCCGGCACGCCGAGGGCACGCACCGAACACCGCGGGCACCGCACAGGACTTTCAAAACACCCCCTAGCCGGTGGCCGTCACGCCCCGGCCGGCAGCACGCCGCGGAACCGAAGTGGGCCAGTGAGCGAGCGCCGCGGTCGCCGCATACCAGGCAACAGCCCCCGCGGCGACGGCGAACCAGCCCCCGACCTTCGCCAGCCCGTCGTTCTCGGCGAACATCGAGATGGACAGCAGAAGCAGCGACACGAAGAACAGCCCGTACGCCCCCCGACCCAGCTGATCCCCACCCGCGAGGGTCAGCGACAGCGCCACGAGGGCGAACAGCAGCAGGAACAGTCCGGCGGCGTTCGCGGAGACCTGCGCGTCGGCGGAGACGGCCCACGTGAACCACAGCGCACCGAGCGCCGCGAAGGCCGTACCGGAGACGTTGTCGCGGTCACGGAATGCCATCAGACCGGCGACGAAGAGGGCAACTCCACCCACGTACTGGGCGATTGATACGGTGTCAGCGGCCGACACGCCGTCGATGACCTCGGTGTACCCGAGCCCGAAGGCCAACAGGGTGATACCCAGGGCGAGTCGGCCGACCACGGTGGTGATTCCGCTTCCCGCGGAGACGTCGTTGTCCACGGCGGGCTCCCTTCATGCATGTGCAGTTGTGCGGTGAGCGATATATGCCCTTCACAAAGGCACAAACACCTCTACGCGCCAGTAGATTCATACGTGAAGGAAAGAAGAAAGCCGCATCTCACCTGGGACAACGGCGAGTTACGGAATGACAACGACGGGCCGCTGCGCCCGCTTGGCGAGCCGCCCCGCGACGGAGCCGAAGATCCGCCCCACGATGCCGTGCGTGGAGCCCACCACGATCGCGTCCGCTTCGTACTCGCGGCCGACCTCTTCGAGTTCATGGCAGATGTCACCGCCACGCTCCACGAGGATCCACGGCACCTCGGCGAGATAGTCCGCACAGGCGAGCTCAAGGCCCAGCACCTCGGTGCGGTGGTCGGGGACGTCCACGAAGACCGGCGGCTCACAGCCGGCCCACACCGTGGTGGGCAGCCGGTTGGCGACATGCACGATGATCAGGCCGGAGCCGGAGCGATGGGCCATGCCGATGGCGTAGGCAAGGGCGCGCTCACTGGAGGTGGAGCCGTCGAATCCGACCACGACGCCGTGCTTGAAGGCGGGGTCGCAGGAATGACGTGTCTCTTCCGCCGCCAGGGGCTCGGCCGCCGTGGGGTCGGCGACGGGCCGCTTGCGGTCCGCGGGTTCGAAGAATTCGTGACCGGCCATGGCTGTCTCGGCGTTGTGATCCTTGTGTGGGTGGGACGACAGGGTGCGGCGGAGCTGTGTCCGGGAATCATCTTCCCAACCCCATACCCCCAAGGGTACGGCGGCACGCCTCCTTAGCCCAGGTCCCGCTACGAGCTCCGCGGGGGTTCCAGGGAGCATGCACGAGGGTGCGCCCGTAACGCAATGGTTGCTGCGCTGTACAGGCGGTTTGCACGGGATGGGGGCACGGCCGCCACGGCACCCCCTCCCCGGCGCACAGTGACCGACCGCTCGAACACGCGTTGATCCCGGTGAGCCACCGACACCGGGAGCCCGCAATGTCCGGACAGCAGCACCAGGACAGCACCACCGACGTGGTCCGCTGGGCGGCGTTCTGCTGCGTCCTCGTCCCCGTCGTCCTCCTGTGGTACGGCACCTCTCTCGCCGGCGCCACCGGCACGGCCCTGGGTCTGGCCGCCGTCACCGCGGTCTGCCGGGTCCTGCTGCGCCGCTCCGAGCGCGGCGCGGAGTGTTCGCTCGCCGAGGAACACGCCTCGCCCGCACCCCGACATGGGCGCCGTCACCGGAGTGGGACGGGCTCACATCGGGGCGGACGCCACTCCGGGGGAAATACACCGGGCGGCTGACCGGTTTCCATGCCCTCAGACGCTTCTTTTCAGCCAACTTCTCGCGACCGCGCATCCCTTGCCCGACCCACCCCCCAACCCCCGTTCGACCTGCACGGAAAGGGCCTCGAAGGTGCCGCGCACCCTACGTGGATTGGCCACTGCGACAAGGCGCACTTCCCTGCACGGCCCGTGAGTGCAACGCTTCGTGATCGAATGCTTCACGCCAAGTTGCCAAGTCGACAATGTACCGAGTGGCGAACCGGCCACTCCGGCGCGACGCGACACAGTAGATTCGATCTTGACTGTCTACGGCGGGGGACTCGTGCAGGACCGAGGGGAAACGTGCAGGAGCGACACAACCGAGGAGCCGCGACCACCGAGGGGGGCTTAGCAGTATGAGCCACGACTCCACTGCCGCGCCGGAAGCCGCGGCCCGGAAACTCTCCGGGCGACGCCGCAAGGAGATCGTCGCGGTGCTGCTGTTCAGCGGCGGCCCCATCTTCGAGAGTTCCATACCGCTGTCGGTGTTCGGCATCGACCGACAGGACGCCGGCGTACCGCGCTACCGCCTGCTGGTGTGCGGCGGCGAGGAGGGACCGCTGCGGACCACAGGGGGCCTTGAACTCAGCGCACCACATGGCCTGGAGGCGATCTCGCGGGCGGGCACGGTCGTCGTGCCGGCCTGGCGCTCGATCACCTCGCCACCGCCGGAGGAGGCGCTCGACGCACTGCGCCGGGCGCACGAGGAAGGCGCCCGCATCGTAGGGCTGTGCACCGGCGCCTTCGTCCTCGCCGCGGCAGGCCTGCTGGACGGCCGCCCCGCGACCACCCACTGGATGTACGCACCGACGCTGGCCAAGCGCTACCCGTCGGTGCACGTGGATCCCAGAGAGCTGTTCGTCGACGACGGAGACGTACTGACCTCCGCCGGTACGGCGGCCGGAATCGATCTCTGTCTCCACATCGTGCGGACGGACCACGGCAATGAGGCGGCCGGCGCGCTGGCTCGCCGCCTGGTCGTCCCCCCGCGCCGGACGGGAGGCCAGGAGCGCTACCTGGACCGCTCTTTACCGGAGGAGATCGGCGCCGACCCGCTCGCCGAGGTCGTCGCCTGGGCGCTGGAGCATCTCCACGAGCAGTTCGACGTGGAGACGCTGGCCGCGCGGGCGTACATGTCGCGCCGCACCTTCGACCGCCGCTTCCGCTCGCTGACGGGCTCGGCCCCGCTGCAGTGGCTGATCACCCAGCGGGTGCTGCAGGCCCAGCGGCTGCTGGAGACGTCGGACTACTCGGTGGACGAGGTCGCGGGCCGCTGCGGTTTCCGCTCACCGGTGGCGCTGCGCGGTCACTTCCGCCGCCAGCTCGGCTCGTCGCCGGCGGCGTACCGGGCGGCGTACCGCGCCCGCCGTCCCCAGGCCGAGCGGCCGACGGCGGACGCCGACACCGCCCCCGGTCCGGCGCCCACGCTGCACCAGGAACCCGGCCCGGTCCCGCTCCAGGCCCGCCGCACCCCGGCGACCACCACGGTGGGCTCGAACCTGGCCTCCGCCTCCTCGGACAACGGCCGGGAGACGTATCTGCCACGGGCGACCCTGCCGGGGCAGCGCAGCGGGACGTGACACCGGCCTCGGACGCCGGACGAGCTGACCGACTCAGCCCGTCCGGCGTCCGGGGCTGCGGCCGGACCTCCGCACCCGACGCGGGGCACCCAAAAGCGGACGTCAGCCGTAGGGTGGTCGCATGAACGATCGCATGGTGTGGATCGACTGCGAGATGACCGGCCTCTCGCTGTCCGACGACGCGCTCATCGAGGTGGCCGCCCTCGTCACCGACTCCGAGCTGAACATCCTCGGCGACGGTGTGGACATCGTCATCCGGCCGCCGGACTCGGCACTGGAGACGATGCCGGAAGTGGTGCGTCAGATGCACACCGCGTCCGGGCTCCTCGACGAACTCGCCGGCGGCACAACACTGGCGGACGCCGAGGCCCAGGTCCTGGCGTATGTACGCGAACACGTGAAGGAACCCGGCAAGGCCCCCCTGTGCGGCAACTCCGTCGGCACCGACCGCGGATTCCTGCTGCGGGACATGCCGAAGGTCGAGGAGTACCTCCACTACCGCATCGTCGATGTCTCGTCGGTCAAGGAGCTCGCCCGCCGCTGGTACCCGCGCGCGTACTTCAACAGCCCCGAGAAGAACGGCAACCACCGCGCCCTCGCCGATATCCGCGAGTCCATCGCGGAGCTGCGCTACTACCGCGAGGCCGTCTTCGTCCCCCAGCCGGGCCCGGACTCCGACACCGCCAGGACCATCGCCGCGAAGCACGTTCTGCCTGCTCAGTAGCGCCGGGAGGGGCCCGGGCCAGGGCCCCCGGAAAAGCCGGGCGCGAGCACCCCTTCGGACCCTGTACACTTTTTCTCGGCCGGTCGGTGAACCACCAAGGAAACCGCCGGTCATGGTGGGTGTAGCTCAGCTGGTAGAGCACCTGGTTGTGGTCCAGGATGCCGCGGGTTCGAGTCCCGTCACTCACCCTGAGTGATCAGCCGGTGACCTTGTATCAAGGTCACCGGCTGATTGCGTTACGGAGACATCGCCCATGCCCGACCCACTGCGCACCCCACGGCTCGACCTCCTGCCGCTGCGCGTCGAGCACGCCGAGGAGATGGCCGCCGTACTGGCCGACCCGGCCCTGCACACCTTCATCGGCGGCTCGCCCCTTACCCCCGAGGCGCTGCGGGCCCGCTGCGAGCGGCTCGCCGCCGGTTCGCCGGATCCGGACGTCTCCTGGTGCAACTGGGTGCTGCGGCTGCGGGCCGAGGGATGTCTGGTGGGGACCGTCCAGGCCACGGTCACCGCCCGCGCCGCGGAGATCGCCTGGGTCGTCGGCACGCCATGGCAGGGGCGGGGGCTGGCCTCGGAGGCGGCACGCGCGCTCGTCGGCCTGCTCGCCGGGCGTACCGTCATCGCCCATATCCACCCCGGCCACACGGCCTCGGCCGCGGTCGCACGGGCCGCCGGTCTCGCCCCGACCGACGCGTGGCAGGACGGCGAGGTCCGCTGGCAGCGCTCCGGCTGAAGCCGCAGGTGAGGCGTATCGTCAGCTTATGAGCCGGTCTTGAACCTGGGAGGCTCGTCATGACGTCGCGGCGGATCCGTCATCGGTGGCGGCTGCTGACGTGGCTGGTCCTGGCGTTCAATCTGGCGATGCTGCTGTGGCTGGTGGTCGCGCTGGACGCGGCGGAGCGAGACGCCGGCACCTGCGTCGGCGAACTGTGCCGGGAGGCCAACAATCCCGGCAGCTCCACCGGTACCTGGCTGGTGGTCTTCGTCTGGCTGGCGGGCGTGGTCCTGCTCGGCGCCGCCTGGCTGATCACCCACCACACCGAACGTCCGGGGCGCCGGCCCCCCAGGGGCTGGCACCGCTAGGGGGTGTTTTGAAAGTCCTGTGCGGTGCCCGCGGTGTTCGGTGCGTGCCCTCGGCGTGCCGGACGAAGGCCCTCGTACTGGACGTACTTGGGTCTTTGGCCGGTGCGGCGAGGGTGCGTGCCGGGCGCCGCGGGTGCTGTGCGGGACTTTCAGAACACCCCCTAGGGCCTGTCCGGCGGATCAGGTCGGCTCCGAGAACGGTGCATCTCAGCCGGGGCCGAGCGGGGCGATGGGGCGGCCCCGCGCGAGGTTGTTCGAGCGTGGGGGGAGCGGGCGGATGCAAGGCGGAGGCGGGAGTCGACGCGGAGCGTCATGATCCGCCGGACAGGCCCTACGGCCCGCCCTGGGAGACCACTGAGAATCTTGAAAACCCGCCCGACTTGCACCGGATTGCCCCGATCGACTTTTGCGGGCGAACCTGGGCGATCGGGGCGGCCCAAGCAAGATCTTCAGGACACTTCTAGGACGACGCCCGCTCCTCCAGCTCCGTCGCCAGCACCATCTGCCGCCGCTCAAGGCCCCGGGACACCGCCGGGCGCCGGTCGGCGATCTCCTCCAGCAGCAGGTCGATCATCCGGCGGCCCATCTCCTCGATCGGCTGGCGCACGCTGGTCAGCGGGGGGTCCATATGGCGGGCGATGGCCGAGTCGTCGTAGCCGACCAGCGCCACGTCGTCGGGGATACGGCGGCCCACCTCCCGCAGCACCTGCCGGGCCCCCGCCGCCATCACGTCCGAGCCCGCGAAGACCGCGTCCAGACCGGGCCGGCGCTCCAGCAGCGCGGTCATCGCGCGCCGGCCGCCCTCCTCGGTGAAGTCGCCGGGCTCGATCAGCTTCTCGTCCACCGTGTGGCCCGCGTCCCGCAGGGCGTCGCGGTAGCCGTCGACGCGGCGCTGGGCGCCGTAGACGTCGAGGCGGCCGGTGATGTGGGCTATCTCGTGGCGGCCCCGGGAGATCAGGTGCTCCACGGCCTGGCGGGCGCCGCCGTAGTTGTCGGAGTCCACCGAGGTGAGTGTCTCCGCGGCGGACCTCGGGCCGCTGATCACGGCCGGAATCTCCAACTGGGCGAGGAGATCGGGCAGCGGGTCGTCGGCGTGCACCGAGACCAGCAGGACACCGTCGACCCGGTGCGCCGCGAGGTACTGGGCGAGCCGGCGCCGCTCACGGTCGCTGCCCGCGAAGATCAGCAGCAACTGCATCTCGGTGTCGCCCAGTTCGGCCCCGACGCCCTTGAGCATGTCCGAGAAGTACGGCTCCGAGAAGAAGCGGGTCTCCGGCTCGGGGACGACGAGGGCGATGGCGTCGGTGCGGTTGGCGGCAAGGGCACGCGCGGCCGTGTTCGGGACGTAACCGAGCTCGGCGACCGCGGCCTCCACTGCCGCACGGGTGGCATCACTGACCCGGGGCGATCCGTTGATCACCCGGGACACCGTGCCGCGACCGACACCGGCACGCGCGGCGACCTCTTCGAGGGTAGGACGCCCACCACTCCGCCCCCGCGCTCCGTGGCTTGCCATGGGCTCCGCCTTTCGCCGTCATCTTGTCGCCGGCCTGGAATTTAACAGTCCTGTCCGTCAGTGTGACCGTCCAGCGGGGAGCGCCGCCCCCGGCCCCGGACGGATGGGCGCGCCCCCGGGGATCCAGTTAACGGCCCTATAACTGAACGCATCTCTCCGCTCCCATGCCCTTGACACCCCCGCCCGGACCGACGACTCTTCAACACATCACCTGTGGGAGCGCTCCCACGGTACCTGACACATACACATCCCGCACGTTCCCCGCCCGAGCCGCAGCGAGAACCAACGGGCCCAACAGTGCAGTTGGCCGGGGGGTCGGCACGTCAGGGCAACAGGAGGACGCAATGCGAGCACGTACCCGAATCCGCCGTAAGGCGGTTGTCCTCGCGGCGGTGGCGTCGCTGGGCACCGGGCTGCTGGCCGGCTGTGCCGACGACGGCAACGACGACGACAGCCCGTCGACCAAGGGCGGTGGCGGAAAGATCAAGATCACCCTTGGCCTCTTCGGCACCGCCGGATTCGAGGAGTCCGGTCTGTACAAGGAGTACGAGAAGCTCAACCCGAACATCGACATCCAGCAGACCGTCGTCGAGCGCAACGAGAACTACTACCCGGCGCTGCTCAACCACCTCACCACCAACAGCGGCCTCCAGGACATCCAGATGGTCGAGGTCGGCAATATCGCCGAGATCGTCCAGACCCAGTCCGACAAGCTGCTCGACCTGTCGAAGTACGGCAAGAAGAGCGACTACCTGGAGTGGAAGTGGCAGCAGGCCACCACGCCGGAAGGCCAGACGATCGGTGTCGGCACCGACGTCGGCCCGATGGCCATCTGCTACCGCACGGACCTCTTCAAGGCGGCCGGTCTGCCCACCGACCGCGAGGAGGTGGGCAAGCTGTGGGAGGGCAGTTGGGACAAGTTCGTCGACGTCGGCAAGCAGTACCAGGGCAAGGCGCCCAAGGGCACCACCTTCCTCGACTCCCCCGGCGGTCTGCTCCAGGCGGTCCTCAGCGGTGAGAAGGACCGGTTCTACGACTCCTCCGGCGAGGTCATCTACAAGACGAACCCTGCTGTGAAGGACGCCTTCGACCTGACGGCACAGGCCGCCGAGGACGGGCTGATCGGCAACCAGACGCAGTTCCAGCCCGCCTGGGACACGACGATCGCCAACAGCAAGTTCGCCGCGATGTCCTGCCCGCCGTGGATGCTCGGCTACATCAAGGGCAAGTCGAAGCCCGACGCGGCCGGCAAGTGGGACATCGCCCAGGCGCCCAAGTCCGGCAACTGGGGCGGCTCTTTCCTGACCGTGCCCAAGTCCGGCAAGAACACCGAGGAGGCCGCGAAGCTGGCCGCCTGGCTGACCGCTCCCGAGCAGCAGGCCAAGCTCTTCGGCGTGCAGGGCAGCTTCCCGTCCACCCCGGCCGCGTACGAGTCGACCGAGGTGACGAGCGCCAAGAACGACATGACCGGTGACGCGCCGATCGGCACGATCTTCGCGCAGGCCGCCGAGAACATCCCGGTCCAGACGATCGGTCCGAAGGACCAGATCATCCAGCAGGGCCTGACCGACAACGGCGTGGTTCTCGTCACCCAGGGCAAGTCGCCCAAGGAGGCATGGGACAACGCCGTCAAGACCATCGACAACGCCCTGGATCAGTGACCCGTATGACCACTGGGCACCACACCGCCGCCGCGTCCCCCGCCAAGGAGGGGGGCGCGGCCCCGGGCCGCCCGTCGGGCGGCGGTCCGGTGACCGAGCAGGAGCAGAGGCGCCGTAAACGGCTCTCCCGCCGCTGGCAGCGGGACGTCCGCTGGAGTCCCTACGCCTTCGTCTCGCCGTTCTTCCTGCTGTTCCTCGCCTTCGGCCTGTTCCCGCTGCTCTACACGGGCTGGGCCTCGCTGCACCGGGTGGAGCTGACCGCGCCGACCGACATGGAATGGGTCGGGCTGCGCAACTACACCCGGATCTTCGACGACGACTTCTTCTGGAACGCGGCCGAGAACACGCTGACCATCGGCATCATCTCGACCGTTCCGCAGCTGATGATGGCGATGGGCATCGCGCACATCCTCAACTACAAGCTGCGCGCCTCGACCTTCTACCGGGTCGCCATGCTGGCGCCGTACGCGACCTCGATCGCCGCCGCCTCGCTGGTCTTCGTGCTGCTCTTCGGCCGCGACTACGGCATGATCAACTGGGCGCTGGGCGCGGTCGGGATCGACAACATCGACTGGCAGAACGACAAGTGGGCCTCCCAGATCGCCGTCTCGACGATCGTGATCTGGCGCTGGACCGGGTACAACGCGCTGATCTACCTCGCCGCGATGCAGGCGATCCCGCAGGATCTGTACGAGTCGGCCGCGCTGGACGGGGCCAACCGCTGGCAGCAGTTCTTCCACGTGACGCTGCCCTCGCTGCGCCCGACGATCCTGTTCACGGTGGTCGTGTCGACCATCGGTGCCTCCCAGCTGTTCGGCGAGCCGTTGCTGTTCGACGCGAACAAGGGCGCCTCGGGCGGATCCCAGCACCAGTTCCAGACACTCGGCCTGTATCTGTACGAGCAGGGCTGGGTGAACCAGCATCTGGGCCGTGCCTCCGCCATCGCCTGGACGATGTTCCTGATCCTCATCGTGGTCGGGATCGTCAACTACGTCATCTCGCGCCGGCTGCGCGCCAGTAGTTAGGAGACCGGCCGTGACGACGACCCTGACGAAACCCGATGCCCCCGAGGAACGGCGGCGCGTACGGCGCCCGAAGTCGGCGCGGGCCGGCGGGCACATGCACGCGGGCCCGATCGCGTATGTGATCCTCGGTCTGTTCACCATCGGCTCGCTGTTCCCGCTGGTGTGGACGGCCATCGCGGCCTCCCGTGACAACCAGCGGCTGGCCGAGACACCCCCGCCGTTCTGGTTCGGCTCGAACCTCTTCGACAACCTCGATCTCGCCTGGAACGACGCCAACTTGGGCGAGGCGTTCATCAACACCACGTTCGTGGCCGGGGTGTCGGCGCTGACCATCGTCTTCCTGTCGACGATCGCCGGATTCGCCTTCGCCAAGCTGCGCTTCAAGGGCCGTAACGCGCTGATGCTGATCGTGATCGGCACGATGATGGTGCCGCCGCAGCTGAGTGTGATCCCCCTGTACATGATCGTCGCCGAACTCGACTGGTCCGACCAGCTCCAGGCGGTGATCCTGCCCTCGCTGGTGAGCGCGTTCGGTGTGTTCTTCATGCGGCAGTACCTGCTCCAGGCACTGCCGGACGAGATCATCGAGGCGGCCCGGGTGGACGGCGCGAGCAGTTGGCGCGTGATCTGGCATGTGGTGTTCCCGGCGGCCCGTCCCGCGATGGCGGTGCTGGGGATGCTGATGTTCGTGCAGACCTGGAACGACTTCCTGTGGCCGTTCCTGGTGCTGACCCAGAACGGCAATCCGACCGTGCAAGTGGCGGTCGCGGGCCTGGGCCGCGGCTATACGCCCGACCAGTCCCTGATCATGGCGGGCGCGCTGCTGGGCACGCTGCCGCTGCTGCTCGTCTTCGCGATCTTCGGCAAGCAGATCGTGGGCGGCATCATGCAGGGCGCGGTCAAGGGCTGAGGCCCGCACATCTTCCCGGGGGGCCGGGTCACCGCCGCCTCGGCCCCCGTCTCTCCCCCACACTCCTCCCCATTCCCCCTACCTGTTGGTCTCCACGACCTCCTATGGGAGCGCTTCCATGCCTGAGTCCGCACAGCCGGTGACCCCGGTGACCTTTCCTCCTGCCTTCCTCTGGGGCGCAGCCACCTCCGCGTACCAGATCGAGGGGGCGGTGCGGGAGGGCGGCCGTACCCCGTCGATCTGGGACACCTTCAGCCATACGCCGGGCAGGACGGCCGGCGGCGAGACCGGTGACATCGCTGTCGACCACTACCACCGCTACCGCGACGACGTGGCGCTGATGGCCGAGCTGGGCCTGACCGCGTACCGCTTCTCGGTCTCCTGGTCGCGGGTGCAGCCGACCGGCCGGGGGCCCGCGGTCCAGCGGGGTCTGGACTTCTACCGGGGCCTTGTGGACGAGCTGCTCGCACACGGCATCAAACCGGCCGTCACGCTCTACCACTGGGATCTGCCGCAGGAGCTGGAGGACGCGGGCGGCTGGCCGGAGCGGGACACGGCGTACCGGTTCGCCGAGTACGCGCAGATCGTCGGCGAGGCGCTCGGCGACCGGGTGGAGCAGTGGATCACACTCAACGAGCCCTGGTGCAGCGCCTTTCTTGGGTACGCCTCGGGTGTGCACGCGCCCGGCCGTACCGACCCGGCGGCCTCCCTGCGCGCCGCGCACCATCTGAACCTGGCGCACGGACTCGGCGCCTCGGCGCTGCGCTCGGTGATGCCGGCCCGCAACTCGGTGGCGGTGAGCCTCAACTCCTCGGTGGTCAGGTCGGTTTCAGACGACCCGGAGGACCTGGCGGCCCGGCAGCGCATCGACGACCTGGCCAACGGCGTCTTCCACGGTCCGATGCTGCACGGCGCCTACCCGCAGTCGCTGCTGACGGCGACGGAGTCGCTGACCGACTGGTCGTTCGTGCAGGACGGCGATCTGGCCCTGATCAACCAGCCGTTGGACGCGCTGGGCCTCAACTACTACACGCCGACCCTCGTTTCGGCCGCCGCGTCGGCGCCGACCGGGCCGCGGGCGGACGGTCACGGGGCGAGCGCGTACTCCCCCTGGCCGGCCGCGGAGGACGTCGCGTTCCACCAGACCCCGGGCGAGCGTACGGAGATGGGCTGGACGATCGACCCGTCGGGCCTGCACGACCTGATCATGCGCTACGCCCGCGAGGCGCAGGGCCTGCCGCTGTACATCACGGAGAACGGCGCGGCCTACGACGACAAGCCCGACCCCGACGGCAACGTCCACGACCCCGAGCGGATCGCCTACCTCCACGGCCACCTCTCGGCGGTCCGCCGCGCCATAGAGGACGGCGCGGACGTCCGCGGCTACTACTTGTGGTCCCTGATGGACAACTTCGAGTGGTCCTACGGCTACAGCAAGCGCTTCGGCGCGGTGTACGTCGACTACACGACGCTGGAACGGACCCCGAAGTCGAGCGCCCTGTGGTACGGACAGGCGGCGCGGACGGGGGCGCTTCCGGGGGTGGAGTCGGTCTGACGGGGAGCGGGGCGCGGCGCCTTGCGGGGGTGCCGCGCCCCGGTCTCTCCGGCTACTTGTAGGCCCCGAACGCCTTGGTGAAGGCGTTCTTGTCCTGGTCGACGGAGCTGCAGGTCGCGTCGGCCGCCGGCTTCGGGCCGCCGGGGCAGGCCTTGTCGCGGGTCCCGGACCACATCGACAGCCAGCCGAGGCCCTTGGACTTGGCGAAGTTCACCAGCTGGGTGGCGTCCTCGACCTTGAAGATCTCGGTGACGACGTCGTTGACGCCGATCATCGGGGTGACCGCGACGGTCTTCCAGGCGGCGCTGTCGGACAGGCCGAGGACGCCCTTGATCTGGGCCTGGGTGGCGGTGGCGGCCTGCTCGGCGTAGGTGCCCATGTCGCCGCTGTAGGCCGGGCCGTAGTCCATCGCCATGATGTTGACGGCGTCGATGCGCACGCCGTTCTTCTTGGCGTCGGCCAGCAGGTCCACGCCGGGCTGGGTCAGGCCTTCCGGCATCACCGGGAGGGTGAAGGAGACGTTCAAGTCCGGGTTCTGCTTCTGCAGCTCGGCGATGGCCTGGGCGCGGCGGGTGTTGGCCGCGCTGTCGGGCAGCGCGCCGCCCTCGACGTCGAAGTCCACCTTGCTGAGGTCATAGGCGTCCACGACCTTGCCGTACGCCGTGGCCAGCGCGTCCGCCGAGGAGCAGGTCGTCGCCAGCTCGCTGCCTGCCGCTCCGCCGAAGGAGACCCGGACGTCGCCGCCCTTGGCGCGCAGGGCGCCGATCTGCGCGGCCACCGCGTCGCTCGCCAGGTCGCTCACCCCGCCCCACTTGGGCGTGCAGCCGCCGCCGTCGGTGATGAACGCGAGATTGTAGTCCGTCACGCCGGTGGCCTCTGCGGTGGCGACCAGGTCGAAGGCCGGGTAGAGGGAGGTGTCGACGTACGGGGCGAATCCGGCGTTCGTGGGGGTTCCGCTGCCGGTGGACTCCGTGGGCTTGGCGGTGGGGGTGGCGGTTTTGGGCGGGGTGGGGGTGGGCGTGGGGGTCGCCGTCTCCGTCGGGCGGCCGGTCGGCTCCGGCGTCGCCCCTTCGTCCGGGGAGCACTTGACCCCGTCGATGACACAGCCGGTCGGGTCGCCGGAGCCGTTGACGACGAAGCCGACGGTGACGGACTCGCCGGCCGCCAGGCCGTCCTTGTCCCAGGCCGCCGGCTTCACGGTGACGCGCGCACCGCTCACGCTCGACTCGGCATTCCACAGCGAGCTCAGCTTCGCGCCCGAGGGCAGGTCGAAGGTGAGGGTCCAGTCGGCCTTCGCCGAGCCGGTGTCATTGGTGACGACGTACTGCGCGGTGTAACCGGTCGACCAGTCACTGGTCCTGGTGTACGCGGCGCCCACGCCGGCCGCCTGCGCGGTGCCGGTGAGGAAGACGGCGCCGCCACCGACCACGGCCGCGGCGACGAGTCCGCCTATCGCCTTGTTCCTGCCGCTGACCTTGCGCCGGTGGATGCTCATCGCATGCCTGCTTTCGCTGCTCACGGGGGTGGGTGTGCGGCAGCACGCTAGCGAGGCCGAATCGGGCAAACAGCCTGATCGGGACGGCGGTTGAGGATCTTAGGGTGCGCTTAAGGAAGGGATCGGGGGCGGTTAAAGGTCGAGACCAGTCGGCCGCTACGGCGCCTGCGCACCCGGTGCCCCCGGCGCTCGGGCGCCCGTCCGTCGAGCTGGATCCAGATCCGCACCTCGGTCCCCCCGAGCACGGACGAGCCGATCCGCACATCCCCGCCGGTCGACTCCGCGAGTCGGCGCACGATGTCCAGGCCGAGCCCGGTCGATCCGGCGCTGCCCGAGCCCCGGCCGCGGGCCATCGCCGCCTCGGGGTCGGGTATGCCGGGCCCGGCGTCCGACACGAGCACGATCACCGCGTCCTCGCCGTTGTGGACGTCGACCGCGAAGGCCGTGCCCTCCGCGGTGTGCCGGAAGACATTGCCGAGCAGCGCGTCCAGCGCGGCGGCCAGATCGGCCCGGGCCACGGGTATGCGCACCGGCCGGTCGACCCCGGCCACCCGCACCTTGCGGCCCTCGTCCTCGGCCAGCGCCGACCAGAACGCCATCCGCTCGCGCACCACCTCGGCCGCGTCGCACCCGGCCCCCGGACCGGCCGCCGCCGTCTGCGGCTTGGCCTCCCGGGCGGTACGGATGATGGTGTCGACCTCCCGCTCCAACTGGGCGACGGCGGCCCGGGTCTGCTCGGCGGCCGGGCCGTCCCCGAGCGATGCCGTGTTGAGCCGCAGCACGGTCAGCGGGGTCCGCAGCCGGTGCGAGAGATCGGCCGCCAGCTCCCTTTCGTTCGCGAGCAGTTGGACGACCTGGTCGGCCATGGAGTTGAACGCCGCTGCCGCGAGCCGCAGTTCGTTCGGCCCCTCCTCGGGCACCCTGGCGCCCAGCTTGCCCTCGCCCAGCTCGTGCGCGCCCTCGACCAGGCGCTGCGCGGGCCGCACCATCCGTACGCCGAGCCGGTCGGCGACCGCGACCGAGCCGACGATCAGCGCGACACCGACGGCGGCGAGGACCGCCCAGGCCGTCGAGACGCCGTTGCTGACCTCGGACTCGGGGACGTACACCTCCACGACCGCGATCTCGCCGGAGCTCAGCGCGACGGGCTGGAGCAGGGTGGAGCCGCCGGGCACCTCGGTGGTGGAGGCGCGGCCGAGCCGCCGTACGGTCGCGATGTCGTCGCCCGCGGCGCGCTGCCGGCCGATGTCGACGGCGTCGGCCCCGTCGGCCGCCGGTATGTGCACGGCCATCTCCGCCTCGGAGCCCGCGGAGGCCACGACACGTTCGAGCTGGTCGCGGTCGGTGGTGATGGACAGCGCCGGGGCGACCGCCGCGGCCTCCCGCTCGGCGTTGGAGAAGGCGCGGTCGCGGGCCATCTCCTTGATGACGAGTCCGAGCGGTACCGCGAAGGCCAGCACGACCATCGTGGTGACGGCGAGGGAGACCTTGACCAGGGCCCATCTCATAGCGGCCCCCCTTGCAGCCCTGGCGGCTCCAGCTTCACCCCGACCCCGCGCAGGGTGTGCAGATAGCGCGGGCTCGCGGCGGTCTCGCCGAGCTTGCGGCGCAGCCACGACAGGTGCACGTCGATGGTCTGGTCGTCGCCGTAGGACTGCTGCCACACCTCGGCGAGCAGTTCCTTGCGCGGTACGACGACGCCCGGGCGGCCGGCCAGGAAGGCGAGCAGGTCGAACTCACGGCGGGTGAGGTCGAGGCGTACGCCGTCCAGTGCGGCCTGGCGGCGCAGCGGGTCGACGGTCAGGCCGCCGACGCGGAGCACGGACTCCGGCTGCGCCTCCCCGACGGCGGCCCGGGACCGGCGTAGGACCGCGGCCATGCGGGCGGACAGGTGCTCCACGGAGAACGGCTTGGTGAGGTAGTCGTCGGCGCCGGCGTTGAGCAGCCGGACGACCTCCGTCTCGTCGTCGCGTGCCGTGGCGATGATCACAGGCACATCGGTGATCCCGCGCAGCATCTTCAGGGCCTCGGACCCGTCCAGGTCGGGCAGACCGAGGTCCAGGATGACCACGTCGAAACGGAAATGGGCGACCTCGCGCAGCGCCTCAAGGGCGGTGCCGACACTGCGCACGGTGTGTGCGGCGTCGGTCAGATGCCGGATGAGGGCGGAGCGTACGAACTGGTCGTCCTCGACCACGAGCACACTTGCCATGCGCCGCACCGTACGCCATGCGGCCGAGCCCGGTCCGGGCCTGTGGACAACTGCGCCGCTGTGCACAACCGGGCGACACTTGTGGGACGCGTGAGGCAGTATGACCCGCGATGCGCAGAGGACTCGTACACGTACTGGCTTGGTCGCTCGCCACGGGCGCGGCGGTCACGCTGTCGTGGTGGGGCGTGCGCACGGTGATGGCGGGCACGGCGTACGACCCGCCCCGCGCCCTGCCCATCGCGGCGGCGGACGCGACGACCCCGGAGTCGACGCCGCCGGCGTCCTCGACGCGGCGGGGGACTCCGTCGCAGCCGGAGTCCGCGAAGAGCCCGTCGCCGAAGCCGTCGTCCCCGTCGGACACACCCCGGCCCTCCGGCACGCCGACCCCCTCCCCCACGGCCTCGGGCCAGGTCGAGAGCTACGACACCGACGGTGGCCGGGTGGTCTTCGACCTCCGCAAGACCTCCGCGACGCTGGTGTCGGCGACGCCGGGCGCGGGCTGGTCGATGCAGGTGTGGAAGACGGAGTCGTGGATCCGGGTGGAGTTCGCGCAGGGCGCGGACCGGGTGTCGGTGTTCTGCACCTGGCACGACAGCGCCCCGCGGGTGGAGATCGGGAACTACTGACCCGGCTCTGGTGCCGCGGCAGGCAACGTTTGCCCGTCAAGGAGCGGCGTCCGGTGCGTGCTCTCGGCGTGCCGGCCGGAAGCCCTCGTACTGGTGGATGTACCTGGGCTTTCGGCCGGTGCGGCGAGAGTGCGTGCCGTCGCGTCGCGACGGGGCGAACGTCGCCTGTCGTGGCACTAGGGGGTGTTTTGAAAGTCCTGTGCGGTGCCCGCGGTGTTCGGTGCGTGCCCTCGGCGTGCCGGACGAAGGCCCTCGTACTGGACGTACTTGGGTCTTTGGCCGGTGCGGCGAGGGTGCGTGCCGGGCGCCGTGGGTGCTGTGCGGGACTTTCAAAACACCCCCTAGCTAGCGGAAGACGGACGCCGGGGGCGCCGGTGAGGCGACCGCCGCCGCGTCCGTGACGGGGACCGCTCCGCCGGTGAAGTCGGTGAGGGTTCTGCCGTGCTCGACCCTTCCCGGGTGGGGGTCCGAGGCGGCTCGGCGGGTCAGTTCCGCGATCGGGAGCGGGTGGTCGGCGGCGACCAGGACGGCGTTGCCGAAGCGTTTGCCGCGCAGCACCGTCGGGTCGGCGACCAGGGCGAGCTCGGGGAAGCGGGCGGCCGCGGTGGCGATCTGGCCGCGCAGATGCGCGAGCGGCGGCCCGTCGGCGAGGTTGGCGGCGTACCAGCCGCCGGGGCGCAGCGCGCGGTGGACCTCGTCGAGGAACTCGGTGGAGGTCAGATGGGCCGGGGTGCGGGCGCCGCTGAACACATCGGCGATGACGAGATCGGCCCAGCCGTCGGGCACCTTGGCGAGCCCTTCCCGCGCGTCCACCGAGCGCACCCGGATCCGGGCGCCCCGCTCCAACGGCAGCTCGCGGCGGACCAGTTGGACGAGGGTCGCGTCCCGCTCGACGACCTGCTGGGTGGAGCGGGGGCGGGTGGCGGCGACGTAACGGGCGAGGGTGAGGGCACCACCGCCGAGGTGCACGGCCTGGACGGGCTTCCCGGCAGGGGCGACGAGGTCGATGACGTGCCCGAGCCGCCGCTGGTACTCGAAGGAGAGACAGGCCGGGTCGTCCAGGTCGACGTGCGACTGCGGCGCACCGTCGATGAGCAGCGTCCAGGCCCGCACCCGATCCCGGTCGGGTATCAACTCGGCGAGCCCGCCGTCGACCGCCTCGACGACGGCAGCGACGGCCGGGTCGTGGCGGCGGGGGTTTTTCGACTTGCCCATTGGGCCATTATGCGGAGGGCCGCGGAATCATGCAGTCCGCGTGAGCCGCGGGCGGTCGGTCACCGGCAGTTGTCCGCCGCCTCGATCAACCGCGCCGCCTCCCCGAGGGCCGCCCGCAGCACCGCCGGATCCGTCGCGAGGTCCGCCTCCCCGGGCGGCAGCAGCCAGTCGGAGCCCTCCACCGGAGGTTCGGGATCCAGGCTCAGCCCCCGCCCATCGGTCTGCGTACAGGTGCTCCCCGGCACGTCCCATCCGGCAGCCGTCCCGGCCGGCACCACGAACCCGAGCGTGTCGCAGCCGTCGTCGTGCAGTACGGGCCCGACCGCGTCCCCCGCCCCCCGCCGAAGGATGTCGACCGCCTCCAACCCCTGCCGCGTCGGCACCGTCACCAGATCGCAGGCCACTCCGGCGCACGGCGGCGCGCTGCACTCCGGGGTCGGCGGGTGCCCCACCGTCGTCGACGGCGTACAAGGATCGATGCTCTGACTGGTCTCCATCCCGGCCTCCACCACGGAACCCTCCTCGAAACGAGCGGGTCGGGAGTCGGGCGGCTCCCGGTCCATGTGGTTCAACGTGTCACCGCGTCAACGGCTACGGCACAAGTCCGCCGCAAAGGATGGCAGTTCATGGCAGATGCTGGATGAGATATCCGGTTTGTAGCCAAACACTGCGTGGCGGGTCCGACACAGCAGGTACGTTCTTGCCCGCCGGACACCAGGGGCACGAAGCGAACAAATCGTTCAACTCGCCTCCAGTCCGGCATGGTTCGACGGTTCGCACGAGAGGACCCGGCCATGACGTCGTCAGAGCTGAACTCGTCCAAGACCCCCAGACCACCACGACCGAACCTCGCCTTCCGGCAGTTGCGCGGACAGCGCTCGCCGGCCGAGTTCGCCGCGGCGGTCCGCAGGGCCGCGCGCGAGATCGGGGAGCGGGTCAGCTGTGACGCGCGTTACGTCGGCCGGGTCGAGGCGGGCGAGATCCGGTGCCCCAACTACGCCTACGAACGGGTGTTCCTGCACATGTTCCCCGGTCGCACGCTCACCGACCTCGGCTTCGCGCCCCGCTCGTCCGTCCGCGGACGCCGGGCGCGCGTCGAGGTGAGTGAGACGTGGGGGGTGCCCGAACCGTATGACACGCAAGACCCGTACGACACGCACGAGAAACCCGAGGAGAGCGACGTGCTGCGTCGCGCATTCATGACCGGCGGAGGCGCCACGGTGGCCGCCGCCTCACTCAGCCCCTTCGGGCTCGCCCTCGACGCCACGGCCGCGGAACGTCCCGCGCGGCGGGCCGGGGCGAGCGAGGTGGAGGTGCTGGAGGAAGCGGTCCGCAGGATCCGGCTGCTGGACGACCGGCACGGCGCGGACGGCCTGTACCGGCGCGCGGCGGCTCCGCTGCGCGCCGCCTATGCGCTGCTGGACGCCGGTACCACGCGGCACGCCGCGGGAGAACGGCTGCACTCGGGCGCCGGTGAGCTGGCCATCTCGGTCGGTTGGCTGGCGCACGACTCGGGGCGCTTCGACGACGCGCGCTCCCATTACGCGGAGGCGCTTGCGACCGCCCGGATGGCCGGGGACCCGGCGCTGGAGGCGCACGCCTTCTGCAACACGTCCTTCCTCGCGCGGGACGCGGGCCGCCCGCGCGAGGCAGTACGGGCGGCACAGGCTGCGCAACGCGTCGCGCGCCCCCTCGGCTCCGCGCGCCTGATGTCCCTGCTCGCGCTGCGCGAGGCGGGCGGCTGGGCGGGCCTCGCCGACCGCACGGGCTGCGCGCAGGCACTCGCGCGTGCCCAGGCCCTCTACGACCGGGGCCGCTCGGACGCCGACCCCGAGTGGATGAGCTTCTACGGCGAGGCGGAGCTGGAGGGCCTGGAGGCGCAGTGCTGGTCCACGCTGGGCGACTGGCGCCGAGCAGCACGACACGCGGGCCGCGCGGCCCATCTCCAGGACCCGCACTTCACCCGCAACACCGCCCTGTACACCGCGGAACTGGCAGACGACCTGGCGAGGGGCGGCCGCCCGGACGAGGCGGCGGTGGCGGGAATGCGCGTCCTGGACCTGTTGACCGAGGTCCAGTCCTCCCGCATCCAGACGATGCTGGCAGGCACGGCCCGGGTCCTGCTCCCGCACAAGCGGGCGTCAGAGGTATCGACGTTCCTGGACAAACACGCGAGCTTGCCGCGGGCGGTGTGAAGGCGAACGGCGGCTGGGCGTTCTCAGCCGCCCAGATGCCCCAAGTCGTTCCAGCTCTCGATCGCCGGCTCCCCGTACGCCCAGCCCAGAACCGAGAGCGACGTCGGATTCAGCCGTATCCGGGCAGCGAACGACAGCGGCAGCCCCAGCCACCGCGCCCCTATGGACCGCAGGATGTGCCCGTGGGCGAAGATCAACACATCCCGTTCCGATGACCGCGCCCACGCCACCACCTCGTCCGCCCGCGCGGTGATCTCATCCAGCGTCTCCCCCGAGGGAACCCCGTCCCGCCAGATCAGCCACCCTGGCCGCACTGCCTGGATCTCGGCAGGGGTCATGCCCTCGTAGTCGCCGTAGTCCCACTCCATCAGCGTGTCCCAGACAGCGGCCCGCTCCCCGAACCCCGCCAGCTCACACGTCTCACGCGCGCGTACCAGCGGACTGGTCCGCACCTCCACCCCCGCAAGCCCCTCCAGCGGAGCGCGATGCAGCCGCTCCCCGAGCAGCTTCGCCCCCCGCCGCCCCTCCTCCAGCAGCGGCACATCGGTCCGCCCGGTGTGCTTGCCGGACAGCGACCACTCGGTCTGTCCGTGCCGGGCCAGCAGAATGCGCGGTGCCATGGGGTCGGGTGCCTTTCCAGGAATATGCGGGGCGGAACCCATCCATCATCCCGCACCCTGTGAGGGGGCAACCAGGAGGGCGATCTCTGCGTCTATCAGGGCCGGGGGCGCCCGACGGAGGCGTGCACATACACCGTAAAGTGGCCCGTCCGGGCAACCGGCACCACGACGAGAAGGGGGAGGCGATCGGATGCCGCACGCCGAGACACCGGGCATACAGGCGGCACCGCGAAGCCGTCTGCGCTGGTGGACCGAGCTGCCGCTGATCGTTTTGGTGTACGCGTGCTACTCGGCGGGCCGCCTGCTGGTCGCCGGCGATGTCAATTCGGCCGTGGACACCGGCCTGGCGATCCTGCGCATCGAGAAGCTGCTGTACCTCAACGCCGAGCAGCCGCTGAACCGTCTCTTCACCCGCGAACCCTGGCTGGGCGTACCGGCCGACTTCTGGTACGCCTCGCTGCACTACCTGATCACCCCGGCGATCCTGGTCTGGATCTTCAGATCCCACGCCGCGCACTACCGCGCCGCCCGCACCTGGCTGATGACGTCCACGTTCATCGGCCTGATCGGCTTCACCCTGCTGCCGACCTGCCCGCCCCGGCTGCTCTCCCCGACGTACGGCTTCGTGGACACGATGGCGCAGTACAGCATGTACGGCTGGTGGGGCGGCGACGCGAGCGCCCCGAAGGGTCTGGGCGGTCTGACCAACCAGTACGCGGCGATGCCGAGCCTGCACTGCGGCTGGGCGCTGTGGTGCGGCGTCATGCTGTGGCGGTACGGCGGGACCCGCCTCGCCAAGACCGCAGGTGTGATCTACCCGCTGGTGACCGTGATCGTGGTCTTGGGCACCGCGAACCACTACTTCCTGGACGCGGTCGCGGGCGTCGCCGTGATGGGAGCCGGGTTCCTGCTGACGCCCTACGTCATGCGGTGCGCGGAGCGGGTCCGGGCGCGCTTCGAGGGCCGCGGCAGCCTGATCGCGGCCCGTTCGGCCCGGTCCGCCACCGAGGCCTCTCCCGCCGCACCGGCCTCGATTGTCAGTGGCGGATGCCAGACTTCCGCGGGTGAGCGATTTCCACGGCAGCGCGAGTCACGGTTCGAGTCCGGAGCCGAGCCGGGTGCCTCTCCCACGGACGCGGGGGACGGCGCTCCGGCACCGGCTCGCTGAGCTGCGCGGTCCCGAGGTACCGGCCAAGGCGCTGGACGCGCGCGCCCTGGCCGCCCTCGCCGCCAACCCCGGCTGCAGACGGCGCGCGATCCTCGACGGCGCGGGCGTGAACAAGACGGCGCTGGCGAGCGCGCTGGGCGCGCCCTCGGCCTTCGGTCAGTCGCAGTTCGCCCTCACCCGGGGCAACGCCTTCGAGGCGAAGGTCAAGGCGGACGGCGGCGCCGAACTGCTGCGGCTGGTGCACGAGAAGCTGGACCGCTCCGCCGAACCTCCCGCCCACGCGCAGGTGCCGGACCTCTCCGCGACCGGCCCCGAGGGCCGCGCGGCCCGCACGGCGCTGGCGCTGCGCGAGGCGGGCGAGGCACCGGGCTCCTGGACGCTGCTGGACCACCCGATGCTCGCGCTGGACGTCGCGGGCTCGCCCGCCTTCCTGGAGCCGGACGCGGTGGTGGTGCACCCCGACGGCAGCTGGACGGTGGTGGAGATCAAGTCCTTCCCGATGCTGGACGGTTCCGCGGACCCGGCGAAGGTGGGCGCGGCGGCCCGGCAGGCGGCGGTGTATGTGCTGGCGCTGGAGCAGGTGGCGGCCCGTCTCGAACCGCACCCGCGCGTGCGGCACCGGATCCTGCTCGTGTGCCCCAAGGACTTCTCCAACCTCCCCACCGCCTCCGGCGTCGACGTGCGCAAGCAGCGCGCGGTGACCGCCCGTCAGCTGGCCCGGCTCACCCGGATCGAGGAGATCGCCGAAGCGCTCCCCGAGGGGACCTGCTTCGACCCCGGGCTGCCCGCCGCCGAGCTGACGGCCGCCGTGGAGGCCGTCCCGGCGACGTACGCGCCCGAGTGCCTGTCCGCCTGCGAGCTGGCCTTCCACTGCCGTGACCGCTCCCGGGCGTCCGGCG
Source organism: Streptomyces sp. P17 (assembly GCF_032436805.1). NCBI lineage: Bacteria > Bacillati > Actinomycetota > Actinomycetes > Kitasatosporales > Streptomycetaceae > Streptomyces > Streptomyces sp. P17. The sequence continues at coordinate 44,173 of NZ_JAVRBF010000061.1, forward strand.
CGGTCACCTCGCTGGGCCGATCGGTCCGCGCCGAACTGGGCGGTCTGAGCACCGTCGAGGACGTGCTGGCGGCGGCCCACGGCAGGGCCGGGGACCCGGCCGACCCGGCGGTGGCGGCGCTGCGCAGAGCGGCACACCTGCGTGCCGAGGCGCTCGGCGCGCGGGAGGCGGTCCCGTGTCCCTGATCGCCACCCTCGCCCGCCTCGAAGCGGTCAGCACCGGCCGCGCCCAGCCCTCGGCCACCGTCCGCCACCGGCAGCTGTCCGAGCGCCCGCTGGTCTTCGTGCCGCTCACCACCGCCGGTGAGACCGGCGCCCCGCTCGGCGCGCTGGTGGGCACGGACCGGGACGCGCCCCGCCTGCTGGTCGTACCGCAGCCGCGTGACCGGGATCTCAGGTTCGCGTTCCTCGCCGACCTGGCCGACATCGTCCTGCCGTACATCGAGGCCTACACCGAGGTCGTCGAGGCCGCCGAGCGCACCGAAACCGACCCGGAGACGGGCAAGCGGGTCAAGGTCGAGGTCGATCTGTGCGCGGACGCCCCCCAGCTGATCGTCCCGAGCCGGACAGGCCTGGAATTCGTACGCCTGCTCGGCCGTTCGATGCGCTTTCGCCGTACGGCGGAGCAGGACCCGGAGACCCCCTACCCGGCGCCGCCCCGGGTGCCGCTGCTCGGCCGGTGGCTGACGCACTACGGCGAGCGGTCCCGCGTCCCCGGCTCCTCGCTGCTGCTGGCGATGACCGACGTACTGGCCCGGCACTGGGCGACCGGGCAGTCCACGCTGGAGGACCAGCACCTGGGTGCGCTGCTCGCCTGGATCGACCCGCCGCAGGGCGAGAGCGGCGCCGAGGCCGCCACGCGCGCGGAGCTCGCCCGCGACGAACAGGGCCAGTTGCTGTGGCCGCCCGCGGGTCCGGCCACCGACCCGGCGTTCGACAACAGGCTGCTCGCCCCCGCCATCGAGCGCTACGACCGTGCCCGCACCGCGCTCGCCGCCGCCGAGGACGGTCTGGAGGCGGACGACCGGCTCGGCGCGCTGACCGCCGCCGAGCGGGACATCCGCGCGCTGGTCGAGAGCCGCACCCGGCCCACCTGGGACGCGGTGTGGCGGGGCCTGGACCTGCTGCGGGCGCTGCCCGCCGGCGCGCATGTCGAGGAGCGGTGGACGCGCGACCGCTGGTCGTTCACCGCCCACCGCGACCGGATCACGGCAGGCGAGCCCCCGCAGCCGCGCCGTGACGACGCGGTGACAGCGGCGAACAAGCTCGCCTCGCGCGAGCGCGAACAGGCCCGGCTTGAGGCGCAGGAGGCGCTCGACGACCCGCTGGTGATGGCCGGGCGGCGGCTGGCCGGGGAGGCGTTCGCGGGCGAGGTCACGGATGTCGTCATGGCCTGCAGCGAGGGCAAACGGCCGAGCCCGCGACCGCTGGTCACCGTCCGCACCGACGACCGGCCGCGGCTCGGCGAGCGGGTGAAGGTGTACCGCTCGCTGGGCGGGAAGCCGCAGTCGGCGGAGTTCGTCAGCGGCGAGGGCGATCTGCTGGTCCTGCGGGTCCTGGACAAGATGGGCCGCGGCAAGGAGCCCGAGGAGGGGTCCGTGCCGGAGAAGGGCGACCGGGTCCTCTACACCCTGTTCGAACACGAGCAGCGCGGCGGCGCCAAGCTGCCCGACCCGGAGCAGACGCCGTGGACGCACGGCGGGCCGCCCGGCGAGGCCGGACCGGAGGCCGCCGATCAGCCGACCGAGGAGGACGTCCTGTGACCGCCGTGTTCGACCCGGGTGCGGCGGCCGCGCAGGCCACCGACGCGATCCTCGCCGACACCCTGCACGGCATGCACCGCGGCGTGGTCGTCGACTCCCCGCCCGGCGCCGGCAAGTCCACGCTCGTGGTGCGCGCGGCGCTGGAACTGGCCGAGGCGGGCCGCCCGTTGATGGTCGTGGCGCAGACCAACGCCCAGGTCGACGACCTCGTCCTCCGCCTCGCCGAGAAGAGCCCCGAACTGCCGGTGGGCCGCCTGCACAGCAGCGACGCCGACCCGTACGACAAGGCGCTGGACGACCTGCCGAACGTACGGAAGTCCGCGAAGGCGGCGGAGCTGACCGGGCTGCCGGTCACGATCTCCACGGCCGCGAAGTGGGCGCATGTGAAGGCCGACGAGCCGTGGCGGCACGCGATCGTGGACGAGGCGTACCAGATGCGCTCGGACTCGCTGCTGGCCGTGGCCGGGCTGTTCGAGCGGGCGCTGTTCGTGGGCGACCCGGGGCAGCTGGACCCGTTCGCGATCGTGGGCAGCGAGCAGTGGGCGGGGCTGTCGTACGACCCCTCGGCCTCGGCCGTGACCACCCTGCTGGCCCACAACCCCGAGCTGCCCCAGCACCGCCTGCCGGTGTCCTGGCGGCTCCCGGCGTCGGCGGCGCCGCTGGTCTCGGACGCGTTCTACCCGTACACGCCCTTCCGCAGTGGCACGGTCCACGACGACCGCCGCCTCACCTTCGCGGTCCCCTCCGACGGCTCAGGACCCGACAAGGTGATCGACGAGGCGGCCGAGGCGGGCTGGGGCCTGCTGGAGCTTCCCGCGCGGCACACCCCGCGCACGGACCCGGAGGCGGTCCGCGCGGTCGCGGCTGTCGTACGACGGCTGCTGGACCGGGGCGGCGCGGCGGCGTCGGAGCGCTCGCCCGACCCCGCGCCGCTGACCGCCGACCGGATCGCCGTCGGCACCGCGCACCGCGACCAGGCGGCGGCGGTGCGCGCGGCGCTCGCGGATCTGGGCGTCGGTGACGTCACCGTCGACACGGCGAACCGCCTCCAGGGCAGGGAGTACGACGTCACGGTCGTCCTCCACCCGCTCTCCGGCCGCCCCGACGCCACCGCCTTCCACCTGGAGACGGGCCGCCTGTGCGTCCTCACCTCCCGCCACCGGCACGCCTGCATCGTGGTGTGCCGCGCGGGCGTGAGCGACCTCCTGGACGACTATCCATCGACGGAGCCGGTCCAGCTGGGGACGGTGGTGAAGTTCCCGGACGGCTGGGAGGCGAACCACGCGGTGCTGGCGCGGCTGGCCGAGCATCGGGTGCCATGGCGGCCCTGACCGACACACCGCATATCTCCTCCGCCGCGTGCCCGCCGGAGGCGGCCCAAGGATGCAGTCCCGGACGGCTGGGAGGCGAACCACGCGGTGCTGGCGCGGCTGGCCGAGCATCGGGTGCCATGGCGGCCGTGACCTGGGAGTCGCGGCCCTCTTGCGCGGGCGCGGGACAATGGACGGTGGCCCACTCCACAGGGGGTCATCCGTGACGTACGAGGAGGAGAAGACATGGCGGAGCCCACGCCGCGTCGGCACGAACCGCGGCTACGCCCCGCGCCCCTGCTCTTCGAGCCCACGCAGGCGGCCGCCGACCCGGAGCACTTCTTCGACCTGGAGTCCATCGAGGACCCCCGGGCCCTGCTCGCGCGGGCCACGGAGCTGACGCTCGCGTTCCGGGCGGCGGCCGACCGTGCCGTGGAGTTCCAGGCCCTCGCGGCGGCCCAGCTCGCCGACCCCCGGCGCTTCGACCGGCTGACGCCCGCGGACATCGCCGAGCGCGCGGAGTGGACCGAGGACTACGCCAAGAAGATGGTCGAGTTCGGGAGAGATCTGCTGCGGGGGGCCGTCGAGGGGCGGGAGCAGATCGACCCCGTCTGAGACCGCTCTCGGCATATGCCAGACGGGCAAGATCCGGGCAAGATACTCCTTCCCGCCCCCTCCTGTCCCCGTTTTTGGCAACCCTCAGAAACGGAACGCTCACGCCCGGTAGATCTAGTTGCCATGAGCAGTTGCCTCGACGCCTCGGGCGTCACCCCGGACGGAGCCGCCTGGCTGGCCTCGGCAGGAACGTATCCGCGCAGCACCCTGGCGTTCTGGGAGGAGCGGCCCGAGGACCCCGTCGTGCTGCCCTGCGGTGCGGTGTTCGACGTGGTCAGCGCCCCCGCGATGTTCGGGCGCCGAATGCTCGACCGACTCTGGGACGACGGCCCCGGCTCCGGCCCGGTGGCGGTGTTCCGGGGCCGGATGCTGCTGTTCGCCGCGCCGGGCACGGCCCAGCGGCTGCCCTCGCTGCTGAGCTGGGAGGAGTGGGGGGCGCACGGGGAGGACCGGCGTACGCGGGCGGTCCCACCGCTGCTGTGCCACGGCACCGGCGACGCCGTGACCGTCCCCGTCCCCGCCCCCGTCGGCACCCCCGGCCGCGCCCCCTCCCACTCCCGCTGGCTCGTCGCCCCGGACACCCGCCACCCCTGGCTGCCGGGCCCGGAAATCCTGCTGTGGGCGGCCGTACGGGCGGCCCGCGCTGCGGTGCGGATATCGATTTTTCCTCCCGCCGACCAGGATGCTAAGGTCTACGACGTCAGCAGGCGCCGCTAGCTCAGTTGGTTAGAGCAGCTGACTCTTAATCAGCGGGTCCGGGGTTCGAGTCCCTG
>NZ_JAVRBF010000689.1:0-279 GCF_032436805.1 Streptomyces sp. P17
GAAATGGCCAAGTCCTGTTGAATCATGGCCTGTAAGGTTTCAAGGCTAAGTGGTGAATAATCGTCACTATCCAAAACCTCATACTGTTCCAAGGTATCCGAAAGACTGTTTGAAGACATTAGATCCATAATAAAACTAGAGCCTTCACCTGTTCGGTACAATTTTTCCAGAATATCAGTCATATCTGCCTGGACTTCATCCAGATAGCCATCCACTTTAACTCGTAGCTCATCACTAATCAAGGATAGATCATCTTCATCCATATAATCTTGGTATACT
>NZ_JAVRBF010000690.1:0-279 GCF_032436805.1 Streptomyces sp. P17
GTTTCACAGGAAATTGGCTTTTCTTTCGCAAAGGGGTAGGTATGCATTCATCATGCATCGCAGCACGCGCCCGAAAACCCGCGCCCGGCCCGCCGTCCGCGGTCTCGCTTCGCGTGCGCTGATCCTGCTGACGCTCGTTGCCTTCACGCTCCAGGGTTTCCTGGTCCAGACCCACATCCACCAGATCACAAACGGCGTCGCGCCCGCCCTCGACGTGTTCGACGGCGTCCCGGCAAAGGGCGACAAGGCGCCGGCCAAGAACTCCGACCAGAACTGCCC
>NZ_JAVRBF010000691.1:0-279 GCF_032436805.1 Streptomyces sp. P17
CAGGTCCACATTGACAAGGATAGACCGCCACTCAGCGATGAGGCTAGCGCCAGTGGCCTGCCTGCCCGTCACGTGAGACGACTGAGAGCCTGCCATATCCTGGCTACCCGACGTTGAGTCGTCAGAGTGTGCCTGAGCCTCGGTGCGCGACTCTGAGACGCTACCAGAGTCCGCGTAATCCTCACCCGGTTTGAGAGCCGTCTGAGGCGTTGTCGAAGCGATGGCGCGTGAGTGTGTCTCGGTGGCGTTATCGGTGCTGCCAGTCTGGCGCTGCGTTGT
>NZ_JAVRBF010000692.1:0-279 GCF_032436805.1 Streptomyces sp. P17
GACCTTTTATGTCGCGTATTATTATGGTCTCCAGCAATTTCGTAGTAGCGATTAGCAATGAAGCTAACGATATGACTGGATATAAAGTTGGTTAAACCGCTAGATCAACGTTTCAGTGTACTTTCGCCAGCCACCGGTATGCGTGATGTCACGCTGTCCTTCAACTAGATATGGTTCACCTAGTACGCCTAGGACTTCACTACCGTCGGCAAGAATAACTTTACCGATTGAAAGGCCAGCAGGCTCATTCATAAGAACATTGGCAAAAGCTTCCATCGG
>NZ_JAVRBF010000693.1:0-279 GCF_032436805.1 Streptomyces sp. P17
GCGACGGCGGGCACCACCCCGAAATCCTGATCATTCGGCGCGGCCACGGCGGCGACCACGACGACCATCACGGCGGCGTCTGGAAGATCGCCTTCGCCGACTTCATGACCGCGATGATGGCCTTCTTCCTGGTGATGTGGCTCATCTCCGCGAACGAGAAGACGCGGGCCTCCGTCGCCCGCTACTTCAATCCCGTGAAGCTCGTCGATGCGACGACGTCGCCGCGCGGGCTCTCCGACCCGAAGAAGGACGATTCCGGCATCACCGCCAGCACCGCCG
>NZ_JAVRBF010000694.1:0-279 GCF_032436805.1 Streptomyces sp. P17
TACTGGATCATTTATGACTATATCTTTATCAAGTAATGCTACATGCTTTCTCAGAACTTCTGTTAGGGATTGATCATCCACAGATAACGTAAAAGCATCTCCGAATATCCATGTGTTTTTTGCTAGTATCCGATGAAGCTGAGTTCTCTCTTTAAGATTGTCTTTATAATTAAAAATAAGTTGCTCCAACCCAGCAACAAACTTAATTCTGTCTGAAACTATTTTAGATGCGTTTATAATAGATGAGAGGCTCGTATCCTGAAGCAGATCAGCCAAATG
>NZ_JAVRBF010000695.1:0-279 GCF_032436805.1 Streptomyces sp. P17
TTGCAAAATGACCTTGATAAGATTGAAAATATGTTTCTTAACCGTGGTACTTACACAGATGCATTAGATATGGATATCGAATGGCATTTTATACCTCTCGTAAAGAATGGAGATTTGGTTGTTGCAGCAAGCTGGCTGGGAGAAGTGAAAGAAAAAAACATCTCTCATAAAATTATGTTGCCTTTTTTATCTTCAAGTATGGCGATCGTGTCGGTCAATTTATAACTTCCTGCCACTGCAATTTGCTTTACACTATATTCTCCGGCAAGTATAAAAGGC
>NZ_JAVRBF010000696.1:0-279 GCF_032436805.1 Streptomyces sp. P17
TTGCGATCATCACCACCATCGCCCCGGCACATACCGAATTTTTCCGCGACGAGGCGGCGATTGCGGATGCGAAGGGCGAGATTTTTCAGGGCCTGGAGCCGGGCGGGGTCGCGATCGTCCCGTTCGACAGCCCGCATCGCGATCGCCTGGTCGCTGCGGCGACGCCGTATGCGGCACGGATCGTGACCTTCGGTCTTGACAAGGGGGCAGACGTCCGCGCCATCGAAACGATGCGCCCACCACGGCGGTGACGAAGGTGCCGCCGCTTTCGGTGCGCAT
>NZ_JAVRBF010000697.1:0-279 GCF_032436805.1 Streptomyces sp. P17
GCGGCTGGATGGCGAGCACGCCGATCCCCGACGACAAGGCGTCGTGGGGCCGGGGGTTCGGCGTGCTGACGGAGCGCACCGCGACGACCTTCGCGAGCGACGCGGCGTCCTTCACGGCGTCGATGCGATCGAGCTCGGGGCGAAGGTCGGCGACGCCGCGCGCCTCGACCGCGTCCTCGTTCGTGCAGGATGCATACAAGTCGCCGATCGCCTTCGCGTACGGGTTGTCCGCGTCGCCTTGGCCCGCGGCCGTGCGCTCCAGGATTTCCTTGAGCGTCG
>NZ_JAVRBF010000698.1:0-279 GCF_032436805.1 Streptomyces sp. P17
GCATCTCGCGCATATACTCGGCCAGATAATCAGTTATTAAACCAAAACGGTCTGTAAAATATTCAGGCCGCATTTTCGGGATCTCCCAACCGGGAATATAGGCATGGAAGCGGTCAAAATAAGCGGAATCAATCATTTCCTCAGGGAATGGCGCTAACAGGTGGCTGGTTTTCACCAGCATCTCAACGCTGTGATCAATATTACCGACAAACACCATCGAGGCTTTACCTTCAATAGAATCACGGCCACGGGAGAACGAGCCCGAGGCCATATAGTCTT
>NZ_JAVRBF010000699.1:0-279 GCF_032436805.1 Streptomyces sp. P17
CCCATCGGCCGGATCAGCCGCAAACTTGCGCTCGATCCCAACATAGTTATCCAGTGCCTGCTTCAGGCTTACACCATGCTGCTTGCCAAGCTCGTTATATTCCTTGAGATTATCCCATTCCTGCTTGGCTTCCCGATACTGATTAATCTCAGCCTCGTTTTCCTTGGAAATGCGCTCAAACTCTTCCCGAACAGGGTGGGGAACGTTATTCCAAAGTTCCTTGGCGCGCGGGAGGAAACGAGCCGGGGCTTCGATAATGCGGCGACCCTCAGACGGCTT
>NZ_JAVRBF010000700.1:0-279 GCF_032436805.1 Streptomyces sp. P17
GTCGGAGGACTGATGGTTCATTCGGAAATAATGAATTCCTAATCGTATTGGTACACTTGGCATGCAATACTTATGTGTACCGAGTTGGCATAATGAATAAAGGCCCGCCGTGTAACATCCGTGTGGGCCTTTATTATGATCGGCTCCGAACAATTCTTGACGTAGAATGTTGGCGCAGTCCGATTGAAACGAGTAACCTATTATTTGTCGTGTTCAGATCCGTATATATCTCGAATAATCAGAACTTTAAAGCGATGTCTAAAACGGGGTGAACGTTTC
>NZ_JAVRBF010000701.1:0-279 GCF_032436805.1 Streptomyces sp. P17
TGTTTCGCTAACTTGGCATACGTTTTCTCTTTGGTATTGAGAATATACAAGAAAGGGTCGTTTTCAATATCATATCTCTGGGCATCTGCAACATCGACGGGCGCATCACAGCCATCACCAACCATTAATGATCCATCAAAATTACTCATTAGATGTGAACAGGGGGGCATGACCATGATTGCTTCATTTTCTAATGTTTCTGGATTTGCTTTATAGATAACGCGCTCAGTTTGACCTTTAAAATAAGAGACATAAGCCATTGCGCTACCATCCGGGATC
>NZ_JAVRBF010000702.1:0-279 GCF_032436805.1 Streptomyces sp. P17
ATCGCCGGTTGTCCGGGTACGCCGGGGCCGTACCTGGGTCGTGGCTCGACCAGCTCATCCGTGGGCAGTGGATCGGTCATCTGCCGGCCGGCGGCCAGTCGGACCTTATACACGCCACCGTCTTCGACGACGACGCCGCTCTCATAGGCACGCGCGATGGCGCCTTTGACGGAAGGACCGAAATACTGGCAGGCACCGTCGTGCATCGGGCCGTTATCCGGATGGCGGGCCAGTGCGGTCTTGCCGCTCGCATACTTGCGCAGCACCAGTGGCACCGGT
>NZ_JAVRBF010000703.1:0-279 GCF_032436805.1 Streptomyces sp. P17
TGCCGGGAAGGTGTGGGTTAATTTCACCACTTCCTGGACCGCAAGTTCATCGGATGTCTGTTGATGAATTGGCGTCACGGATAGTTCGCTGGTCCCCCCATAGGACAGCCAACGGAGGCTGAGATCGTTTCTTTCCAGTGACTGGCCGAACATCCGAATAAAATCCTCGGCAAGATCTATGGGGAACAGTGTTTCGGACATGTTTTTCGCCAAATTTCCATGCGCGGCCGGGAGAGCAGGAGCGGAGAATCGTGGATCCTCACGGGGTCCGACAAGAGC
>NZ_JAVRBF010000704.1:0-278 GCF_032436805.1 Streptomyces sp. P17
GCTGATCGCTGCGATCGACGCCGGCTGGAATCGGGCGTCCGACCCGCCGGCCTTTCGGCGCGCGACGGGGACTGCAGGCGCGCTTGTGGTGATCGTGCTGTCCGTCGTTTGCGGCTGGTTGCTGCAATCCATGTTTCCCTCAGGCTGGATCCGGATCGCGCTAGTCGGCATTTTTGCCTGGCCGCTGGTCGCGCTGCGTTCGTTGCACGACCATGTTGCCGCCGTCGCCAATCCCCTGCTGGGCGGTGACATTGCGGCCGCGCGCGGAGCGGTCTCGC
>NZ_JAVRBF010000705.1:0-278 GCF_032436805.1 Streptomyces sp. P17
GCGTTTGATCAGTGAATTGCAAGAAATCGATGATTGAGGAAGGAACTAGATAAATGGCATTTGAGAATTTAACGGAGCGTCTGCAGGGCGCCTTAAGCAAGCTACGAAAAAAAGGAAAGATCACTGAAAATGACGTCAATGAAATGATGCGGGAGATCCGCCTGGCTTTATTGGAAGCCGATGTCAATTTACAAGTGGTCAAAGAATTTGTGAAAAACGTCAAGGCGCGGGCAGTGGGTTCGGAAGTCTTAGATAGTTTGACTCCCGCGCAACAGATC
>NZ_JAVRBF010000706.1:0-278 GCF_032436805.1 Streptomyces sp. P17
CTTCGGTCAGCGGCAGGCCAAAGCCTTCAGCAAAGGACGGCATCAGCAAAGCCTGCGCGCCGGTCAGGACGGCGGCCACCTGCCCGTCGTCCAGAGTGTTGAACTCGGCCACGTCCGGGGTGGCCGCGATGCGGGCAAACAGCGCCTGATCGGCCCAGCCCCGCCGTCCGATCACCACAAGCTGAGGGCGCGGGGGCGGCAGGCTGTCCCAGACATCCAGCAACAGCGCGTGATTCTTGCGCGGCTCGATGGTTCCAAGGGTGACGAAGCGCGGGCGG
>NZ_JAVRBF010000062.1:0-46087 GCF_032436805.1 Streptomyces sp. P17
ATGCCGGGGATCCGAGATCGCGGGTGAGATCGAGGCCGAGCAGCCGGTCGGCGTAGGCATAGGTCTCGAAGCGGGCGCCGTCCGGCAGGTCCGGGTCGGTCTCGACCCGGGCCAGCAGACGCAGTACGCCGGGCACGTCCAGGTCGTCCTCCCAGGCACCGCGCAGTTCCGTGCGCACATCGTCGGGGATGGGCCGCGAGGGGTGCCGCGCCCAGGCGGCGACCGCCTGCCGCCAGCGTACGAGGGTGTCGTGGGCCTCGGTCAGGGCGGCCGTGTCGAGCCGTGCCGGCCGGTCCCGCCGCGGGGTGAGCAGGGCGAGGCGCAGGGCGACGGGGTCGGCGCCCGCGAGCGGCGCGGGCGACACGAGGTGCACGGGCGCGACGGCGACGCGGACGCCGTCCGGTGCCGGACCGTCCTCCGGTACGACATGGATGACCTGCTTCTCACCGAGCCCATGGCCGACCTCACGGCTGTCCTCCAGGGGCCGGATGCCGAGGGCCGCGGCACCGACCCGCAGCTCGGGCTGTTCCCGGTCGCCGTGGAGCACGGCCCAGACCGGGGTGCCGCCGAGTTCGAGCGCGCGCACGAGGAGGTCGGCGACGAGAAGCACGCGCAGAGCGCCGGTGTCGAAGCCCGGCGCATGGGCCTCGACGCGGGTCAGACCACGCCGGGCGGACACGGCGTCGACGGGAACGCCCGTTCGGGCGTCGATGATGCGCAGCACTCCCCGAGCCTAGGCTGGTGCGCGCCCGGGCGCAGCATACGGCGCGGTTTCCGGACAGGGTGTGCCCCTCGTGGGGAATCTCCACGCCCCCTTGGCCGTTGTCCCGGCAACAGGAACGGCATGAGGTCGAGGAGGCCCCCGTTGTACGGCGACGAAGCGACGATCCGCAAGATCCTCACCGAGCTCGGCGACACCTGGGCCGTGGTCGGCCTGTCGTCGAACCGGCGGCGCGCGGCGTACGGCGTCGCGCAGGTGCTCCAGCGCTACGGCAAGCGCGTGGTGCCCGTCCACCCCAAGGCGGAGACGGTGCACGGCGAGCAGGGCTACGCCTCCCTCGCGGACATCCCCTTCGACGTGGACGTCGTCGATGTCTTCGTCAACAGCGAGCTGGCGGGACCGGTGGCCGACGAGGCGGTCGCCAAGGGTGCCGAGGCGGTGTGGTTCCAGCTCGACGTGATCGACGAGGCCGCCTACGACCGGACCCGGGCCGCGGGGCTGGACATGGTCATGGACCGCTGCCCGGCCATCGAGATCCCCCTGCTGCGGTGACGCCCAAGCAGATGGCGTAGACAGGGTCCGCACCCGACGCTCGTCCGTCCGCAAGGAGGAATCGATGCCCGAGCCCCTGTCACCCGCCCGCTGCTGCATGCCGTCGTCCGGGTCCGGCTCGCCACAGCCCGCGATACCGGCCGCCACCCGCACCGCCGCCACGGACGGCACGGTCCTGCTCCCCGGCGGCGAGTTCCTGATGGGCGCCGAGGACTCCGAGGGCTTCCCGGACGACGCCGAGGGACCGGTCCGGCCGGTCCGGCTGAAGCCCTTCCGCATGGACGCCCGCGCGGTGACCAACGACGACTTCGCGGCCTTCGTCGCCGACACCGGGCACATCACCGACGCCGAGCGCCTGGACTGGTCGTACGTCTTCGCCGGGTTTCTGCCCGCCGCCCTGCGCCGCGGCGCCCCGCGGCCCGAGCGGACGCCCTGGTGGTGCGCGGTCGAGGGCGCGGCCTGGGACCGGCCCGAGGGTCCGGGCAGCGATCTCGCCGGGCGCGGGAACCACCCCGTCGTCCATGTGTCCTGGTACGACGCCGCCGCCTACGCGGCCTGGGCGGGCAAGCGACTGCCCACCGAGGCCGAGTGGGAGTACGCGGCCCGCGGCGGCCTGGAGCAGCGGCGCTACCCGTGGGGCGACGAGCTGGACCCGGCCGGCGAGTACCGGTGCAACATCTGGCGCGGCACCTTCCCCACCAAGAACACCGCGGCCGACGGCTACCGCGGCACCGCGCCCGTGGACGCCTTCGAGCCCAACGGCTTCGGGCTCCACAACACCTCGGGCAACGTCTGGGAGTGGTGCGCCGACTGGTGGTCCACCGAGCATCGCGGCGCCGTCGACCCGGCAGGCCCGGCCGAGGGCACCGCCAAGGTGATCCGCGGCGGCTCCTACATGTGCCAGGCCTCCTACTGCAACCGCTACCGCGTGGCCGCCCGCAGCGCCAACACCCCGGACAGCTCAAGTGGCCACGCGGGGTTCCGCTGCGCGCTGGGCGCCACATAATGCTCGGGTGACCACCACCACCCCCAACTCCACTGGTCCAGAACGCTTTCCGGTCGTCATCGTCGGCGCCGGACCTGCCGGGCTCACCCTCGGCAACATCCTCAGGGCCGCCTCGGTCGACTGTCTGGTCCTGGAGATCGAGAACCGCGAGTTCATCGAGCAGCGGCCGAGGGCCGGCGTCCTGGAGGAGTGGGCCGTACGCGGGCTCGAACAGCGCGGTCTCGCGGGCAACTTGCTGGCGCGCGGCCAGGTGCACCACGAGTGCGAGTTCCGGTTCGCCGGGCAGCGCTACCGGTTCGAGTACGCGGAGCTGACGGGGCACCATCACTTCGTCTATCCGCAGCCGTTGCTGGTGACGGATCTGGTGCGGGAGTACGCGGACGTGCGGGGCGGCGCGATCCGCTTCGGCGTGCGGGACGTGGAGCTGCACGACCTGGACTCGGACCGGCCTTCGGTGTCGTACACGGACCCCGAGTCGGGTCAACGGCACACGGTTCACTGCGACTTCGTCGCGGGCTGTGACGGCGCCCGCGGGGTGTCACGCGCCGCGCTGCCGCCGGGCCGCGCCCATGTCTCACGCTACGACTACGGCATCGGCTGGCTGGCGCTGCTCGCGCAGGCGCCGCCGTCCAACGACTGCGTGGTCTTCGGTATGCATCCGCGCGGGTTCGCCGGGCACATGGCCCGCAGCCCCGAGGTGACCCGCTACTACCTGGAGTGCCCGCCGGGCGACGACCCGGAGAACTGGTCCCACGAACGCGTCTGGGCCGAGCTCCAGGAACGGCTCGGGGCGGCCGGCGCACCCCGGCTGACCGAGGGGCCGCTGATCGAGAAGCGCGTGCTGGACATGCACAGTTACGTCGTGGAACCCATGGCGTTCGGCCGGCTCTTCCTTGCCGGGGACGCGGCCCATCTCACCGCGCCGATCGCGGCCAAGGGCATGAACCTCGCCCTGCACGACGCCTTCCTGCTCGGCGACGCGTTCGTCGCCCAGCTCACCAAGGGCGACCGGAGCGGCCTCGACGGCTATTCGCAGTCGTGCCTCGGCCGGGTCTGGGACTACCAGGAGTTCTCGCAGTGGCTGTCGGAGGTGTACCACGGCACCTCCTCGGGCGACCCGCATCGCGCGGGCACCACCCTGGCCCGGCTGCGCCGCCTGTTCGGCTCCCCGTCCGCGGGACTCGCCTTCGCCGAGCAGTACTTGGGCAAGAACGCGGACTACTGAGTCAGTCGTGCGGGGGCCGGTCGCTGAGCCGGTGGTCGGCCACGTTCAGCGCCTCGTCCACCAGCCGCCGCAGATGGCCGTCGCGCAGGGAGTAGATCACCCGGCGGCCTTCTTTGCGCGTGTCCACCAGGCCGGCGAGCCGCAGCCGCGCCAGATGCTGGCTGACGGCGGGCCGGGCCGCCCCGCACACCTCCGTGAGTGTGGTGACGTCCGCCTCTTTCCCGGTCAGCGCGTGCAGCAGCGTCAGCCGGGTGCGGTCGCCGAGCAGGGCGAGGAGTTCGGCGGCGAGGGCGAACTGTTCCTCGCCGGGGGTGCGCGGATGCGCATCATGCGCAGGTGATAGGTGCATGCGTGCGCTCATACGCACATAATGGCGTCGTGGGCCCAGCAAGTCCACCGCCGCCACCGGAAGGGGGACCCGTGAGCCACCCGCACCACCACCGTCACCACCACCCGCTCCGCCACCGCATCGCCCACCTCCTCAAGCCCCACTCCCACGACACCGCCGACAAGCTCGACAACGCCCTGGAGTCCTCGGCCCGCGGAATGCGCGCGCTGTGGGTCTCGCTCGCGGTGCTGGGCGCGACGGCACTCGTCCAGGCGGTCGTGGTGGCGATCTCCGGATCGGTGGCCCTGCTCGGCGACACCGCGCACAACACCGCCGACGCGCTGACCGCCGTACCCCTCGGCATCGCCTTCGTACTCGGCCGCCGCGCGGCGACCCGGCGCTTCACCTACGGCTACGGCCGCGCCGAGGATCTGGCGGGCCTGGTGATCGTGCTGACCATCGCCGCGTCGGCGGCGTTCGCCGCGTGGACGGCGGTCGACCGGCTGCTCGACCCGCGCGACGTCGATCACCTGCCCGCGGTGGCCGCGGCCGGACTGGTGGGCTTCGCGGGGAACGAGTGGGTGGCGCGGTACCGGATCCGGGTCGGCCGCGCCATCGGCTCGGCGGCGCTGATGGCGGACGGTCTGCACGCCCGTACCGACGGATTCACCTCGCTGGCCGTGCTGCTGGGCGCGGGCGGGGCCGCGCTCGGCTGGCAACTGGCCGACCCTATCGTGGGGTTGGCGATCGCCGCGGCGATCGTGCTGGTGCTGCGGGACGCTGCGCGGCAGGTGTTCCGGCGGGTGCTGGACGCCGTGGACCCGGCCCTGGTGGACCGGGCCGAGCGGGCGCTGCGGGAGGTTCCGGGGGTGCGCGGGGTGGGCGAGCTGCGGCTGCGCTGGATCGGGCACCGGCTGCGGGCGGAGGTGGTGGTCGTGGTGGACGGCGAGGCGACGGTGCGGCAGGCCCACGCCATCGCGGTCGACGCCGAGCACGCCCTGCTGCACGCCGTGCCCCGCCTCACCGCGGCCCTGGTCCACGCGGACCCGGCGCCGGTACCCGGCGAGGCGGACCCGCATCTGCCCCTGGCCCACCACACGGCGGCCTGAGCTCAGGCGAGCCCGAGCCCTTCCAGTACGACGGCGCCCGGCAGCTCGGCGAAGGCCTTGCCCGGCACCAGCAGCTTGCCACGCCGGCGTCCGCTGCCGACGAGGACGTACGGCAGGTCGACCACGGCGGAGTCCACCAACACCGGCCAGTCGGCGGGCAGTCCGATCGGGGTGATGCCGCCGTACTCCATGCCGGTCTCGCCCGTCGCGGTGTCCATGGCGGCGAACGACGCCTTGCGGGCGCCGAGTTGACGGCGCACGGCGCCGTTGACGTCGACGCGGGTGGTGGAGAGCACGACACAGGCGGCGAGCGTGGTCTCGCCACCGCGCTTGCCCGCCACCACCACGCAGTTGGCGGACTGTTCGAGGAGCTCCTGGCCGTAGTGCTCGACGAACACGGCGGTGTCGGCCCACTGCGGGTCGGTGTCGACGTAGACGATCTGGTCGGCGGGTACGTTGCCGCTCCACTGGCGTACGGCGTCGGCGACCGGGGCGGTCAGCTCGTCGAGGGCGTCGGGGGCGGGGAGGGCCCGGTCGAAGTGTCCGATGGGTGCGCGCATGGCCGCACGGTAGCAACCGCGCCGGCGCCGCTAGGGGGTGTTTTGAAAGTCCCGCACAGCACCCACGGCGCCCGGCACGCACCCTCGCCGCACCGGCCAAAGACCCAAGTACGTCCAGTACGAGGGCCTTCGTCCGGCACGCCGAGGGCACGCACCGAACACCGCGGGCACCGCACAGGACTTTCAAAACACCCCCTAGGGAACGGGCGGCACGGAGACCGCCATCACCATCCGCATCGGCACCTCGCCGGTATTGCCGTACGTGTGGGGGGTGTTGGCCTCGAAGGAGCCGCTCGCGCCCGCCGGGACGCGGTACTCCACCCCGTCGACGGTGAGCGTCAGCTCGCCCTCCAGGACATGGAGCAGTTCGGCCGTGCCCGTCGGATGCGGGTCGGACGAGCTGCTCTCGCCCGGCATCAGCCGCCACTCCCACAGCTCCAGCGGTCCTGGCGCCTCGGTACCTGCGAGGAGGAGGTTGTAGCTGCCGGAGTCGGTGTGCCACAGCCGTACGGCCTGGTCGGCGGGGACGATACGGACCTGCGGGCCCTGTTCGTATTCGAGCAGGGTGGTGATACTGATACCCAGCGCGTCGCCGATCTTGACGACTGTGCCGAGGCTGGGGTTGGTGCGGGCCTGCTCGATCTGGATGAGCATCCCGCGGCTGACATTGGCCCGAGTCGCGAGCACGTCCAGGGTGAAGCCGCGCACCGCACGCCAGTGCTTGACGTTGCGCGCCAGGGACTGGGTCAGCAGGTCGAGGTCCGACACATTCCGTCCAACGTCTTGGTCCAATATAACGAATAGCAAAGTTCAGTTCATTGCACTACGGTGAGGTGCACCTGATCGTGCACCGAACTGTACTGCGAGGCGACCCGTGACAGCACTCTTCGCCCTGGCCGCCAGCCTGCTCTGGGGCCTGGCCGACTTCGGCGGCGGGCTGCTGACCCGGCGCACCCCGGCGCTCACCGTGGTGGTGATCTCGCAGACCGTCGCCATGGCCGTACTGGGCGCCGTCGTGGTCGCGACCGGCGGCTGGCGTGAGGCCGGGCCGCAGCTCTGGTTCGCGGTCGCCGCGGGTCTGGTCGGGACGGTCACGATTCTCGCCTTCTACAAGGCCCTCGCCCTGGGCCCGATGGGCGTGGTGTCCCCGCTGTGCTCGCTGAGCGTCGCCGTCCCGGTGGGCGTGGGTCTCGCGCTGGGCGAGCGGCCCGGGGCGCTCCAGCTCGCCGGCATCGTGGTGGCGGTCGCCGGCGTGGTGCTTGCCGGCGGGCCGCAGCTCAAGGGCGCCCCCGTGCAGCGCCGGGCCATCGTGCTCACGCTGCTCGCGGCGCTCGGGTTCGGCACGGTGATGGCGCTGATCACCGAAGCGTCGACCACCGTGACGGGCCTCTTCCTCGCCCTGTTCGTGCAGCGCGTCACCAATGTCGTCGTGGGCGGCGCGGCCCTGTACGTGTCCGTACGGCGCGGCTCCCCCGCCCTCCCCGAGGGCGGCTTCCCCTGGCGTGCGCTGCCCGCGCTCGGCTTCGTCGGGCTCGCCGACGTCGCGGCGAACGGCACCTACTCGATCGCGGCCCAGAACGGCCCGGTCACCGTGGCCGCCGTCCTCGCCTCACTGTTCCCGGTGGTGACGGCGCTGGCCGCACGGGGCGTCCTCGACGAACGTCTGCGCGGGATCCAGGCGGCGGGCGCGGGCCTGGCGCTGGCCGGCACCCTGCTGCTGGCCACCGGCTGACTCAGGCCTCGGCCTCCAACTGGGCAAGCCGCGCCGCCGACTCCTCGTCCAGTTCCGCCAGCGCCGCCAACTGCTCCGGGGTCACCCCGTCCGGTATCGGCACCGGCGCGGGCGTCCTGAGCGGCGGCTGCCAGCCGTCGGCGGCCGTCCACCGCCGTACGACACGGGCGGGCGCCCCCGCCACGACGGCGTGGTCGGGAACCACGCCCCGGACCACGGCACCGGCCGCCACGACCACGTTCCGGCCGATCCTCGCGCCCGGCAGGATCACCGCACCGGTCCCCACCCAGCAGCCCGGGCCGATCGACACCGGCTCCATCCGCGGCCACTGCTTGCCGATGGGCTCGTGCGGATCGTCGTAGGAGTGGTTGGTGGAGGTGACGTAGACGTACGGGCCGAAGTAGCAGTCGCTGCCGATGGTGACCGTGGTGTCGGCGATGACATGGCTGCCGCGGCCGAGGACCACACCGTCGCCGATGCGCAGGATCGGTTCGGGGCCGAGGTCGAGGTCGGGCATGAGGCCGGCGGTGAGCGTGACCTGTTCGCCGACGATGCAGTGCGAGCCCAGATGGATCCAGGGCTCGCCGAAGACCGTGCCGAGCGGGAACGCCAGGCGGGTGGCCTCGCCGATCGCGCCGAAGTGGAAGCGGCCGGGGCTGTCCTTCGTCACCGAACCCGTGCGCTGCACCCAGGCCCAGCCCGCGTGCACGGCGCGCTGCGCCAGGCGGCGTCGCCAGGACGAGAACGTGTTCTTACTCTTCGGCACGCGTTCACCGTACTGAGCGTACGGCGCCCGTATCGCATGGAGGGCCTGTGATCTTCGCCCCAACAGGTGGCGTACGGTGCCGTGTATCACGTGATCGGGAGGCGAAGATGATCAAGGGCATCGGTGGCAGGGAGCCGAAGGTCGACGCGGACGTCTTTGTGGCGCCCACGGCTTCGGTGATCGGGGACGTGACCCTGGAGGCGGGGGCGAGTGTCTGGTACGGGGCTGTGCTGCGGGGGGACGTGGAGCGGATCTCGGTCGGGGCGCAGAGCAACGTCCAGGACAACTGCACGCTGCACGCCGATCCTGGGTTTCCGGTGACGGTGGGGGAACGTGTTTCCATCGGGCACAACGCCGTCGTCCATGGGGCGACCGTGGAGGACGACTGCCTCATCGGGATGGGGGCGACTGTGCTGAACGGTGCGGTGATCGGGGCCGGGTCGCTGGTCGCGGCGCAGGCGTTGGTGCCGCAGGGGATGCGGGTGCCGCCCGGGTCCTTGGTGGCCGGGGTGCCGGCGAAGGTCAAGCGGGAGCTCACGGAGGAGGAGAGGGCCGGCGTCTCTCTCAACGGGACCATGTACGCGCAGTTGGCCCAGGCGCACCGGGAAGAGGCCTGAGGGCTACTCCCCGGCGCTGACAAGCTCCGGTTCCGCTGCCTGAGCCTGCGCCTTCTTCGCCTTCTTCTTCAGGACCAGGAACGACGTCAGGCCGATCAGGACCGCCGCCACCAGGCCGAGCCACGAGAAGCGCTTCAGCCAGGCCTCGGCCACCACGCCCACGTAGTAGATGACCGCCGTCGTGCCGCCCGCCCAGAGGATGCCGCCGAGGACGTTTGCGGTGAGGAACTTCCAGTACGGCATGCGCAGGACGCCCGCGAGGGGGCCCGCGAAGATACGGAGGAGGGCGACGAAGCGGCCGAAGAAGACCGCCCACATGCCCCACTTCTGGAAGGAGCGCTCGGCGGTGGCGATGTGCGCCTCGCTGAAGTGCCTCGGGAATTTGGCGCCGAGCCAGGCCAGCAGGGGGCGGCCGCCCTTGCGGCCGATCGCGTAGCCGATGGAGTCGCCGATGATGGCGCCCGCGGTGGCGCAGGCGCCGAGGATCACGGGGTCGATCTCGCCGTGCTGCGAGGCGAGCAGCGCCGAGGAGACCAGGATGATCTCGCCGGGCAGCGGAATGCCCAGGCTCTCCAGGCCGATGACCAGGCCCACCAGCAGATAGATGGCGAGCGGGGGCACTGTTTCGAGCCATTCCTGGACGTCCAACGCCGCTTCCTCTCATGTACTGGCCAGTTCCCGGCGCGCGCTCGTCCGTGAGCGCGCGCCGGGGCAGCCTACCTGCTCACCGTGACGCCGCCGCGTCCCACAGGTCGCACTGGTGGTCCCCGTGCACGGAAGTGCTCGGAGCGTTACCGCCCGCGGAGGCCGTCCGCAGCGAGAGCACCCGCTCCGGGCCGCCTTCCGGCATGGCGGGCTGTCCGTCGGCGCGGGGCACTCCGGTGCGGACGAAGGAGCCCCAGTACTGGACCATCTGCCACGCCAGCGTCTGCTGCTCTGCGTTCAGCGGGGACTTCAGGCCGAAGTGCTTGAAGAGGTACTGCACCTCGTTCACGTGCGTCGCCCCGAAGTCGAAGTCGGTGCCGAGGTCGCGCAGCGAGGCGAAGGGCGGGGAGGTGCGGTCGGCGAACTCGTACGCGTACACCGGGCCGCGTCCGGCCAGCGTGCCGTCGAGCCGGAGCGCGGAACAGGCGAACAGCGTGTCGCCGAGGGCGGTGCCGAAGGCGATCGTCGGGGAGGGGTGGGCGGTGAGGGGGTAGCGGGCGAGCACCTCACCGCCGAAGGCCGCTCGCATCACCGACGGGTACCGCTCGGCCGTCAGCGGGCCGCCCGCCCCGTCGAACCGGCCGAAGGCGAACAGCCGCCCCTCGTCCAGATTGGCGCCGTTCATCACCGGCACCCCGGCCGCGGCACCGGACGCGAAGGCCTCGGCGGGCTGCACGGGCAGGAAGGCGCCGCCGGTCACCGGTCCCCAGTCGAAGCCGCCCTGGGCGGCCAGGATCTCGGCGGACGTCTTGTCGCGCAGACACGCCACCGTCGTACAGCCGAGCTTCTCGGCGAAGGCGGCCCCCTGCGCCACCGCCGTTCCGTGGGTCCGGGCCGCGCAGTCGCCGTAGGCGCCGCTCTGGATGACGCCCGCCCGGAACAGGCCCTTCGCGGTGGGTGAGGCGAGCTGGGTGCAGACCGAGCGGCCGCCCGCGGACTCTCCCGCGATGGTCACGCGGCCCGGATCGCCGCCGAAGCGGCCGATGTTGGCGCGCACCCAGCGCAGTGCGGCCTGCTGGTCGAGCATGCCGAAGTTCCCGGAGACGCCGTCGGCGGCCTCGCTGTCGAGTCCGGCGGTGGCGAGGAAGCCCATCGCTCCGAGGCGGTAGTTCACGGTCACGACAACGGTGCCGGTCTGCCGGGCGAAGGTGTCGGGGACGATGTCCTGTCCGGCCCCCGCGGTGAGCCCGCCGCCGTGGAACCAGACGAGAACGGCGCGCCGGTGGGAGCCCTCAGGTGCATACACGTTGAGGTCGAGGCAGTCCTCGGTGTGGCTGGGCTGCTCGTAACCTGGGTCCCAATTCGCCCCTTGCACACACTTGTTGCCGAAGTCCCGTGCGCCCCGCACCCCTTGCCAGGGGCGAACCGGCCGAGGCTCCTTCCAGCGGAGCTCGCCGACGGGCGCCTCGGCGTACGGGACGCCGAGGAACTGCCGCCCCTCGGCGGTCACTTCGCCGCGTACCAGGCCCGCCTCGGTCCGGACGACCGGCGCCTGGGCGGCCTGCGCCGGCACCGGTGCGAGTACCGCGGCGGCGAGAGCCACCAACGAGATCACGACCCGCCGTATCATCGCCACACCTCCACCTGCGTACGAAGCCGCAGATCCCCCGCGGACGCCCCCACCCACACGCTCCGCCGCCCGGTGCCCAGCACCCAGTCATGACGTTTCGCATCCCACGACGACAACGTCCGCGCCGCGACCCGCACGGTCACCCGGCGCCGCTCCCCCGCAGCCAGTGCGAGCCGTCGATAGCCGCCCAACACCCGTACCGCCTGGTCGAGTTCCAGGTCGGGCGAGCGGCCCACATACACCTGCGGCACCGCGATCCCGGCGCGCCGCCCGGTGTTGCGGACGGTGAAACGCACGTCGAGGCCGTTCCGGGTCCACCGCGCGGAGATGTCCTCGTAGGCGAAGGAGGTGTACGACAGTCCGTGCCCGAACGGGAACAGCGGGCGCCGGCCCCCGGCGTCGTACCAGCGGTATCCGGCGTGGATGCCCTCCGCGTAGACCTCGGTGCCGTCGACGCCCGGGTAGCGGCGCGGGTCCCCGGCGACGGGATGGTGGTCGTCGTCCACGGGGAAGGTCTGGGTGAGCCGGCCGCCGGGGTCGCAGTCGCCGAACAGGACGGCGGCGGTGGCGGCCGCGCCCTCCTGGCCCGGGTAGTACATCTGGAGCACGGCTCCCGTGCGCTCCAGCCAGGGCATCGAGGTCGAGGACGAGGTGTTGAGCACGACGGTCGTGCGCGGGTTCACCGCCGTCACGGCCTCGATGAGCGCCGCCTGGTGACCGGGGAGGCCGATCGTGGTGCGGTCCTGTCCTTCGGTGGCGTCCTCGTAGGCGAACAGGACGACCTGGCGGGCGGCGCGCGCGGCCCGTACCGCCTCGGCGACGTCCTGCGCCCGGGTCGCGCTGGTGATACGGCGCAGCCGGAACCGCTGTCCGGTCTCCCCGCCCTCCGCTGTGATCCGCAGCTGGTGCGCGCCCTTGGCCGGCTTGAGCGTCTTGCGGCGCACGGACATCCCGTCGGCGGCGGTGGTGACGTAACCGCCCATGAAGTACTCGCCCCAGCCCGGCACGAGCGGGAAGAGCTCCTCGCCGTCGAGGACCACCTTCGGCCGGATCGTCGGCGGGCCGGAGTAGTGGATGACGAAGGTCCACTCGTCATCCTCGTCGACGGTGAGCGTGCCGTCGTACGACCAGGTCCGCCCGGCCTCGACCCGCAGGTCCTCGCTGTCCAAGCCGGGGCTGAGCGCCGAGGCGGGGAGGGCCTTGCCGAAGATGTCCTCGCCCAGGGCGTAGGTGACGTCGCCGCCGCGTGCGCGGAGGGCGTCGAGGGGGCTGTCGGCGTGGTCGGGCACGACATGGGCGCTGCCGCCGCCGCTGACGAAGGGCAGGGCGCCGGGCTGGCCGATCACGGCGATGCTGCCGCCGGTCAGGGGGAGGGTGCCGCGTCTGTTGCGCAGCAGGGTGGCGCCCGCCTTGGCGACCTCCAGGGCTACGGCCGCTCCCGCCCGGCTGTCGCGTTCGGGCCTCGGCGGCGCGCTGCCGTCGAGGTGGCCGAAGCGGTCCATCACGGACAGGATCCGGCGTACGGCCCGGTCGACGTACCGCTCGGACACGCTGCCGTCGCGCACGGCCCGCTTCAGCGCCGCGCCGAAGTGGGTGCCGTCCGGCATCTCCAGGTCCAGGCCGGCCGTAAGCGCCTCCCGGGTGCTGTGGGCGGCGAACCAGTCGGTCATCACCAGTCCCTCGAAGCCCCACTGGTCGCGCAGGATGTCGGTGAGCAGGGTCTTGTTCTCGCAGGCGTAGGTGCCGTTGACCTTGTTGTAGGCGCCCATGACCGCACCGGTACCGACGCCGACGGCGGCCTCGAAGCCGCGTAGTTCGACCTCGTGCATCGTCTGCTCGTCGGCCCGCACATCGACGGTCGTGCGGTCCTGCTCCTGGTTGTTCAGGGCGTAGTGCTTGACGGTGGCGACAAGACCCTCGCCCTGGATGCCCTCGATCTCGGCGGCCACCAGATCGGAGGCGAGCAGCGGATCCTCGCTGAAGGTCTCGAAGTTGCGCCCGGCGTACGGGGTGCGGATGAGGTTGACCATCGGGGAGAGCAGGATGTCCTGGCCGAGGGCGCGGCCCTCGTGTCCGATGACCCGGCCGTAGCGGCGGGCCAGTTCCGGGTCGAAGGCGGAGGCCAGCAGGACGGGGGCGGGCAGGGCCGTGGCGTGTGCGGTGACGCGGACGCCGGCCGGGCCGTCGGCCAGCCGCAGGGGCGGGATGCCCAGGCGCCCGACTCCGGGGACATAGCCCGCCTGACCGAGCGGGGCGGGGTCGGTGGCGCCGTGCAGGAGGGAGATCTTCTCGTCGAGGGTGAGTTTGGCGAGGAGGTCCTCGACGCGCGGTCTCCCCTGGGCGTAGGCAGGGACGGGTGGGGTCAGTGCGCCGGTCGCCGCCGCGGCGACGGCGATGGCGCCGCCCACCAGACGCAGGGCGGATCGCCGGGAAACAGTGTCGGACATGGCAGCCGTCACTCCTTCGGTGTGCGGGCACGACGATGTGAACCGCAGATGCACGCGGTGGCGCCCCGGTATGTGTTCGCCTTCTGAACGCACTATGCGCCAGCAGGACTTGACACCCCGTAAGCAACGCCACCGGCGCGTCGGAAACGTAGAACCGACGGTGACTCGTGTCAATGACCTGAACAAAAGCAAGGCCACCCAGGCGGGGTGGCCCCGCGTGCTAGGAGAGAAGATCGGTGACCGCGGAGACCCTGTCCAGCGCCTCGGCCGGCAGGGACGCGGCCCGCTCCACGGCGTTCGGTTCGGGTTCTGTAGGGCTGTCGACCTGGGCGACGCGTGTCTCGTACGGTTCCTGTTCCTCCGTCTCCTTCTTCTTGGGCCCGGCCCCTTCGGCATTCCCGGCCTCGAACTGCCACCGTTGCTCAGCGGACCCGTCCCGTTCCTCGACGGTCACCTTCTTGCCGTCGCCGGGCGCGACCACGCGCTCCTTGTCGCTGCGGAGCAGGAGTTCACCGTGCACGGTGAGGTCGTGGCGCACCTCGCCGGCGTGCACCAGGCAGTCGGCGAGCACGACGGCGCCTTCATCGGCATGGGAGTCCAGGCACAGCATGGGGTCGGCGGCGCTGCGGAGCAGTCCGTCGTTCTGGTACGACCACTGCTGTGATCCGGCGGCCGAGCACCCCGCGAGCACGGTCGCCGCGCCGGGCCGGGGCACTCGGCCCTGGACATCGAGGCAGAGGCCGGTGCCGAGGTTGCGCAGTCGCCCGTGGCCCAGCTCGACGGGCCCGCTCACGGAGGCGGGCGTCGGCGTCCCGGTGACCGCACTCGGCGCGCCCCAGGTGGCGCGCGGGTCGGGGACACCGTTGTCATCGGACCAGCCCCTGCTCACCAGCACGGTCGCGAGCAGGGCGAGGGAGGTCAGACCGACACCGACGACGACCTTGGTGCGGCCGCGGGGCGCGGTCGACTGCCGGTCGGGGAGGGGCCGGTGGCGTCCGCCACGCGCGCGTGCGGGCCGGGCGGTGTGCTCACCGGCGCGGCCGGGGCGCGAGTCCAGATAGCGCCGGGCTCCCCAGCCGAGGACCGTCTCGGCGAGCAGCTCCTCCAGGCCGCCCTCGAAGTGGCTGAGCTGTTCGGCGGCGTGCCGGCAGTAGCGGCACTCCGTCAAGTGCCGCTGGACATCGGGCAGAAGCGACCCGCCCCGGCGGATCGGGACATCGAGGAGACGGTTGTAGAAGCGGCATTCCCGGCTGGGCGCCAGTTCGTGGTGGGCGCGTACACAAGCGGTACGGAACTGCTCGCGCGCCTGCTCCAGCGCGGCCGAGGCGGTAACGGCGTCGACGCCCAGCAGACCGGCCGGTACGGTTATCGGTTCCGCCTCGGCCTCCGTGTGCCACAACAGGCATTGTGAGGCGCCCGGAAGGGCCCGGAATGCGCGTTCGGCGAGCCGTCGCCTTTCGGGAGTCACGGACCTCGCCGCGCGCAGTCCACGAGCGCCGGTCGGTTTGCGGAGTTCCGGCAGTGCGGCGGAAATTCTTTCGTCGGCCGCCCACTCCTTGACCGTGTCCCGTACGGCCATGAGGAGTTGTGGGCGCAACGCTCCGCCCGAGGGTTTGCCGAGCACTCGGTGGAAGGCGTTCGCGGTCACCATCGACGCCGAACTCCCGGCCGTTGCCAGGCAGATCACGGCGTACTCATGGGCGGCCCGCCAGTGCCGCGCCATCAGCAGCGGAACACCGTCGGCACCGGCGCCGGACGGCCCGAGACGGGCGATGAGATCACGGTCGGAGTCTTCGAGGCTCACTCCGGGCCGTGGCGGGTACGGGGGGCGTGGGGGGTAAGGGGAGTGCACTGAACCATTTCCTTCCAAGCCGCTGAACGACCGGTGGATTGGCCGTCCGTCGGAAAGCAGGTGCGTGATTGGTTCATACCTGCACCGCGTGAGATGCGGCACACCCGGTGAGGGGGCGCTCACTTTCGCACAATTGACTCACAAGAAACAAGGAGTTCGAGTGACTCTTGTTCAAGGCGCCGGAAATTCAGAATAGTTACCGTCGGTATCCGCACCGGCATGCGAACCCGCGGTCCGCGCATGCCGCCAAGTTGTGTGCACCGCACGGCGATTGACACACGGAATCTCCAACATTCGGCCTGCCCCCGGAAACAGCGAGGAGGGCCCCGATCGGAGCCCTCCACGAAACCCGCGTACGCGGGGACGTGCTCAGCTGTTGGGACGCAGGGTCCACACCACCGTCATCTCGGTCGTCACCGCGCCGTCCTCGCGCTGGATCGCCACGCTCACCGGGAACTCCGGACGCTTGCCCGCGTCGAGCTCGGCGACGACCTCGCCGATCGGCCGGCCCAGCGTCGCGGTGGCGGTGACCGGGCCGAGGGCGATCTTCTTGAACGCGATGTCCGCGGTGACCGGCAGCGGCACGGCCCGGGGCAGCTGGTCCCCGAAGGCCGCGAGCACGATGGCTCCGCTGGCGGACTCCCCCAGCGTGAACATCGCCCCGGCGTGCGGGCCGCCGACGTGGTTGCGGTACTCGCTCTGGTCCGGCAGGACCAGCACGGCCTTCTCCGGAGTGGTCTCCAGGTACTCCAGCTTCAGCGTCCGAACCATCGGCACCGTGGCGGCGAGCAACTCGCCGATCGACATCTGATCTGCGCTCATGGCGGCATGTTACCCACGAGTAGCCTCTGCTGGCCAGATTCGCGCCATGATCGTCGTATGGATGCGCCCCACGCCATGCCCGGCCGTGCCTCCGCCGGACCGCTCACTGTTTGCTACGTCCCTGACAAGGCCCGGTGACCGAATCGTGTCCCGGGCGCCGCTAGGGTTGCTGCCCATGTGGCCAGGACAGCAGCCGCCCGGGGGCGAGCAGAACCCGCAGCAGCAGAACAATCCGTACCAGCAGCCGGGGTACCAGCAGCCGAATCCGTACCAGCAGCCCGGCTATCAGCAGCCCAATCCCTATGGGCAGCAGCCGCAGTGGGGTGCGCCGACTCCGGCCGGGACCCCGGCGCCGCAGGGCGGTGGCGGCGGCAACCGGACCAAGCTGGTCGCGATCGTGGCGGCCACAGCCGTGGTCGTGGCCGCCGGTGTCACCGGGGCCCTGGTGCTGGGCGGCGACAAGGATGACAAGGCGGACGGCAAGGCGTCAGCGAGCCCGACCGTGAGCAAGTCGGCCGAGCCGAGCACCTCGGAGTCCGGTTCGGAAGACCCGCGCGGCGACGGGGAGCTGGCGCCGACCGTCGAGGGCTGGAAGGTCGTCGTCAACCCGCGCTTCGGCACGATGTTCGACGTGCCCGCCGACTGGGAGATCGACAACGCCGACACCAGCGTCGGCTTCGAGTGGGAGAACAAGGACGGCAAGCTCGACCGCTCGACCGTCACCGCCCCCGCCTACCTCAAGTCCAAGTGGTGCACGGAGGACTCCGACAAGGACGGCCGCACGGAGGACACCGCTCTGGTCACCGCCGGTACCCGCGGTGAGAACGGCGCGAAGGATCTCGACGAGGCCGCGGAGACCCGCGTGCCGTGGTGGATCTTCGGCGGGTACACCCAGCCGGACCGCAAGAGCGTGAAGTTCTCCAAGCCCAAGCCGTACACCACGGCCTCGGGCATCAAGGGCAGCGTCGCCACCGCCCGCTCGGAGAACACCCCGCAGAAGGGCAAGTGCGACAGCGAGGGCAAGGCGATCACCTTCGCGTTCGAGAACGGCGCGGGCGACTTCGTCACCTGGAACCTCTTCGGCGCCAAGGGCGTCAAGGAGGAGATCCCCGAGGCGACGATCCAGAAGATCCTGAGCACCGTGCGCCTCACCGAGAGCATGCCGACCGACACCTAGCCGCAGGTGGCGGGGCCGAACTTGCCCGGGAATGCATTTGGCAAGTCGGCCCCGCCGCGGCGATAGTCGCGAGGTGAAGCCCACCATCCCGCTCCGCCGCCCGGCCTGGGCAGGCCGCAACTACTCCCTGCTGACCGCGTCCGCGGTCGTGACCAACCTCGGCAGTCACGGTGCGCTCATCGCCGCCGCGTTCGCCGTGCTGGAGGCGGGCGGGAACGGCAGCGACGTGGGCTTGGTGGCGGCCGCACGGACACTCCCCCTGGTGCTGTTCCTGCTGATCGGCGGAGCCGTCGCGGACCGGCTGCCCCGGCACCGGGTGATGGTCGCGGCCAACGCCCTGAACTGCCTGTCGCAGGCCGCCTTCGCGGTGCTGGTCCTGACCGGTGAGCCGCGTCTGTGGCAGATGATGCTGCTGACCGCGCTCGGCGGCACCGGCCAGGCGTTCTTCTCCCCCGCGGCCGAGGGCATGCTGATGTCGTCGGTCAGCGGTGAACAGGTGAGCCGCGCGTTCGCGGTCTTCCGGATGGCCATGCAGGGCGCGGCCGTGGGCGGCGCCGCGCTGGGCGGTGCGATGGTCGCCGCGATCGGGCCCGGCTGGGTGCTCGCGGCGGACGCCGTCGCCTTCGCCGTCGCCGGGTCGCTGCGCGCCTTCCTCGACGTCGGCCATATCGCGCCGCGTGCGCCGGGCGGCGGTCTGCTCGCCGACCTGAGGGAGGGCTGGCAGGAGTTCACCGGCCGGCCATGGCTGTGGGCGGTCGTCGTGCAGTTCTCGATCGCGAACGCGGTGGTCGGCGCCGCGGACGCGGTCTACGGCCCCCTCGTCGCCCGGGACCACCTGGGCGGCGCCGGTCCCTGGGGCCTGGCCCTGGGCTTCTTCGGCGCGGGCACGGTCGCCGGCGCCCTGCTGATGACCCGCTGGAAGCCGCGCCGTCTGCTCCTCGCCGGCACCCTGTGCGTCTTCCCCCTGGCCCTGCCCTCCGCCGCCCTCGCGATCCCCACCTCGGCCGGTGTCCTGTGCGCGGTGATGTTCCTCACCGGCGTGACCCTGGAGGTGTTCGGCGTCAGCTGGATGACCGCGCTCCACCAGGAGATACCGGAGGACAAGCTGTCCCGGGTCTCCGCCTACGACTGGTTCGGCTCGGTCGCCCTGGTCCCGCTGACCACCGCTCTGGCGGGTCCGGCGGAGTCGGCGTTCGGGCGGACCTCGGCGCTGTGGGGCTGCGCCGTGCTGGTCGTCGTGGTCACGGCGGCGGTGCTGTGCGTACCGGACGTACGGAATCTGCGCCGCCGTACGAAACAGGTGACCGAGGCCTCCGCGCAGCCGTCAGCCGATGCTGAAAGCACCGTCGGGGGGCTCGGGTGACGGTACGGCGTCCTCGTCCCGCACGGGCCGCGCCCCGCCGATGAACTTCCGCAGACCCGGCCCGTGTTCGACCCGCGCCGGAAAGGCGTCCGAGGCGGTGAGCCGGGTCAGGGCGGCGAGGTCGGCGGGCTGGTGCGAGGCCACCAGCACGGCGTTCCCGAACCGCCGCCCGCGCAGCACCCCCGGTTCGGCGATCAACGCCAGCTCCTCGAACACGGCCGCGAAAGTGGCGAGTTGGGACCGCAGGAACGCGAACGGAGCGGCATCGGCGAGGTTGGCGAGATAGACCCCGGAGCCGCGCAACACGCGCTCGGCCTCACGGGCGTAGGCGAGGGACGTCAGATGCGCGGGAACCCGGGACCCCCCGAAGACATCGGCGACAAGTACGTCCACGGAGTCGGCGGGCGCGGCCTCGATCCAGGCCCGGGCGTCCGCCGAGTGCAGCGCGATCCCCTCGGGGACGGGTAGTTGTTCCACGACGAGTTCCAGCAGCCCCCGATCCGCCTCGACGACGTCCTGCCGTGCCCCTGGCCGGGTGGCGGCCACATACCGGGGCAGCGTGAGCGCACCGCCCCCGAGATGCAGCACGTCCAGCGCCTGCCCCGGATCGCCGACGACATCCAGCACATGCCCGAGCCGCCGCGCGTACTCGAACTCCAGATGGGTCGGCTCGTCGAGATCGACGTACGACTGGGGCGCCCCGTCGACGGTGAGCAGCCAGGCCCGTTCCCGGTCGACGTCGGGCATGAGCTTGGCGGTGCCGTGGTCGACGGCCCGGCTGACGGGGACAGGTTCGGTCACGTCCCCATTGTGCGGCGCGAAGACGCCGGGAAGGGGCGCGGGGAACTGCGCGACCAGCCACGACGGACCGGCAGTCCCCCACGCACCTCAAGCGGCAATCACACTGGTCACGGTCCCCGCGCCAACGGTCCGCCCACCCTCACGGATGGCGAATCCAAGCCCGGGCTCCAAGGGAACCTCACGCCCCAGGTCGACGGTCATGGTCACCGTCTCCCCAGGTCCAGCCACGCCCACCTCACCGAGATCGATGTCCCCGACCACATCCGCCGTACGGATGTAGAACTGCGGCCGATACCCCGTGGACACAGCGGTCGTACGACCACCTTCACGTGCCGACAGCACATGGACCCGCGCCGTGAAGCGGCGACGCGGAACCACACTCCCCGGCGCGGCCACCACATGCCCCCGTCGAACGGCGTCCCGAGGAACCCCTCGCAGCAGCAACGCCACGTTGTCCCCGGCCTGCGCCTCCTCCATCGGCTTGCCGAAGGTCTCGACACCGGTGACGACGGTCTCGACACCGGCCCCGAGCACATCGACCCGGTCACCGACCCGTACCGTGCCCCGCTCGACGGCGCCCGTCACGACGGTCCCCCGACCGGTGATGGTCAGCACGTTCTCGACGGGCAGCAGAAACGGCGCGTCCACATAGCGCTCCGGCATGGGGACGTACGTGTCCACCGCGTCCAGCAGTGCCTCGATGGACGCCGTCCACTTCGGGTCCCCCTCCAGGGCCTTCAGTCCCGAGACCCGTACGACAGGCGCGGTGTCACCTCCGTACCCGTGCGCGGTGAGCAGGTCGCGTACCTCCAGCTCGACCAGTTCCACGAGCTCCTCGTCCGCCGCGTCCACCTTGTTCAGCGCGACGACCACGTGGTCCACGCCCACCTGCCGGGCGAGCAGCACGTGTTCGGCGGTCTGCGGCATGATCCCGTCGAGCGCGGAGACGACGAGGATCGCCCCGTCGAGCTGCGCGGCGCCGGTGACCATGTTCTTGACGTAGTCGGCGTGGCCCGGCATGTCGACGTGGGCGTAGTGCCGGGTGTCGGTCTCGTACTCGACGTGCGCGATGTTGATGGTGATGCCGCGCGCGGCCTCCTCCGGGGCGCGGTCGATGCGGTCGAACGGCACGAAGGTGCCGCTGCCGCGCTCGGCGAGGACCTTGGTGATGGCGGCGGTCAGGGTGGTCTTGCCGTGGTCGACATGGCCCATCGTGCCGATGTTGAGATGCGGTTTGGTGCGGACGTAAGCCGTCTTGGACATGGCGGTACCTCGAAGCGTCGGAAGTGGCGGTGGGACCCCGGGGACTGGCCGACCCTCCCCCTGCGGGGTCCGCCGGACGATCCGGAGAGGGTCAGCTTCGGGCGCCGTCGACTGCGGCCGGGAAGACGAGGACGGCAGCCTTCGGGGCATCCGCGACTGCGGATGCTGCGAGGACGAAGGCGTGCCGGAACATGACGCCGATCATCGTCGACGCGATGTCCGGCGTCGAATGGTTTTCGCCGGTACGGGACCTCAGGCGCCGACGTTCTTGAGTGCCTCCCGCACCGACAGCGGCGCGAAGCGTCCCTCCTCCCGCGCGAGGAAGTGCCGTACGGCGTCCGGGTGGGTCTTGGCGTACTCGCGCAGCGCCCAGCCGATCGCCTTGCGGACGAAGAAGTCGGGGTGGCCGGACTGGCGCAGGCAGTAGGTGAAGAGGCGCTCGGTGTCGGTGCGTTGCTTGTAGCGCAGTTGGTGGAGCAGGGCCGTGCGGACGATCCAGAGGTCGTCGTCCGTGCTCCAGGCGTCCATCTCGGCGGTGAGCTCGGGGTCGGCGGCGACGAGCGCGCCGACGACATGGACGGCGAGCAGGTCGACGGTGTCCCACCAGGCGACGGTGGAGACCAGGTGCCGGGTCACGGGGAGGAAGGCGGAGGAGCAGCGTCCGGCGTGGCGGCGCAGATAGTCCACGGCGAAGTAGTGGTACTCGCGCTCGGGCAGCCGCCAGCAGCGCAGGGCCACGGCCGTGCAGTCGGCCTCGTCGGGCCGGGGTGTCCCCTCGACGACCGTGCGGAACAGGGAGCGGCGCACGGGTGTGGTGAGGCCGAGGAAGGGGGCCACGTCTTTCATGTACGCCCGCATGGGCCCGGCCCGTTCCGGATCGGCCGCGGCGCCGTAGGCGGTGGTGAGCCGTTCCAGCAGGGTGTCGGCGAGAGCGCTGTGGGGGATGTCCAGGGTTCTCGCGCCTGTCACGCTCATGAGACGAACCATACGGCGATCACACATAATTGTCGGTTAGTGTCACCGGATGCTCGATGCCACCACCCGCTCTGGGGGCACGGCCACGGAACTCGCTGTTTCCGTACCCGCACCCACACCCATGGGCTTCGCCGCGCGCTGTACCAGAGCACTGCTCTCGCCGTGGTCGCGGCTCTCTCTGCTGGTCGCCCTGCTCGCCTCGGCCGCGGTCGCCGTGCTGATCTTCGAACCGCAGCGGCTGCTGTCGGACGGCTGGCCACCGCAGGTGAGCGGTGCCGCGGCGACGGTGGTGTTCGCGGTGGCCTACGGGCTGTGCGCGGTCGCGTTCGTGCCACGGCCACTGCTCAGTCTCGGGGCGGGCGCGCTCTTCGGATCCCAGCTGGGCCTCGCCGCCTCCCTCGCGGGGACGGTGCTCGGGGCGGGGCTCGCCTTCGGGCTCGGCCGGCTCCTCGGGCAGGAGGCGTTGCGCCCGCTGCTGCGGGGCCGCTGGCTGAAGGCGGTGGACGGGCAGCTCTCCCGGCACGGCTTCCGCTCGATGCTGGCGGTGCGGCTCTTCCCCGGGGTGCCGTTCTGGGCGGCGAACTACTGCGCCGCCGTCTCCCGCATGGGCTATCTGCCGTTCCTGCTGGCGACGGCGCTCGGCTCGATCCCGAACACCGCCGCCTACGTCGTGGCCGGCGCCCGTGCCTCGGCGCCGACCTCACCGGCCTTCCTGATCGCGCTGGCCTCTATCGCCGTACCCGCTCTCGCGGGCGTGGTGGTGGCCTGGCGCAAGCGCCACCACCTGCGCGCGCGCTGATCCGCTACACCGACTCCAGGATCATCGCGTTGGCGAGGCCGCCCGCCTCGCACATCGTCTCTCGTCCTCGCCCCGATCTGCAGCTGCCGCATCCGGCCGCCCGCACCGGCCCCGTGCACCAGGACCAGGGGCGGACCGGAGCCGTCCCCCACGCGCGCGTGGACGACGTCGACCCCGCTGACCCGCACCGTTGCCATGAATCCAGGCTAGCCATGGGCAGGGGCGGCCGCTCTGTGCGAAACCCCCGTGCCAGGGCCGTCGTCGAGGGGCGCTACGCTGCCCTCGACCACTGTGATCACCGTGCCGGCGTGGCGCGGTGTGCCTGTTCGCGCCTACCGCCATCAGCACTTGGACGTCGTAACTTCATGTCTTGGTTTGAATCCCTCATCCTCGGACTCGTCCAGGGGCTGACCGAATTCCTCCCCGTGTCCTCCAGCGCGCACCTGCGGCTGACCGCGGCGTTCTCCGGCTGGGACGACCCGGGCGCGGCCTTCACCGCGGTCACCCAGATCGGTACGGAAGCGGCCGTGCTGATCTACTTCCGCAAGGACATCGGGCGGATCGTCCTGGCGTGGTCCAAATCGCTGACGAACAAGGCGATGCGCCGCGACCACGACGCCCAGATGGGCTGGCTGGTGATCGTCGGCTCGATCCCGATCGGTGTCCTCGGAGTGACGCTGAAGGACCAGATCGAGGGTCCCTTCCGCGATCTGCGCATCACCGCGACCATGCTGATCGTCGTCGGCATCATCATCGGCATCGCCGACCGCATGGCGGCCCGCGACGAGAGCGGGGGCCGGCACCGTGCGGCCAAGCAGCGCAAGGAACTTCAGGACCTCAACGTCCGTGACGGACTGATCTTCGGCCTCTGCCAGTCCGCGGCACTGATCCCGGGCGTCTCCCGGTCCGGCGCCACCATCAGTGGCGGCCTGTTCATGGGCTACACCCGCGAGTCGGCGGCCCGCTACTCCTTCCTCCTCGCGATCCCCGCGGTCCTCGCCTCCGGTCTGTTCGAACTCAAGGGCGCGATGGAGGGCGGCCATGTCTCCTGGGGCCCGACGGTCTTCGCGACGGTCATCGCCTTCTTGACCGGATATGCCGTCATCGCTTGGTTCATGAAGTTCATCTCGACCAAGAGCTTCATGCCGTTCGTCTGGTACCGGATCGCCCTCGGCATCCTGATCATCGTGCTGGTGGCCACCGGCGCGCTGAGCCCGGATGCAGGCGAGTCCGCGAACTGACAACGTCCCGGAAAGTCCGTGACCCATCACATACGGGATGCGTAGCCGTTCGGTAGCGCAGTGTCAGTTCTTGCCCCTAGGCTTGGCGCCATGGCCCCCGATTCCTTAGCCCATGGTTCCGTGCGCTCTGCCGCCGAGGTGAACGAGCAGATCCGCGCCCTGTGGGTGCGCGCGGGCTGCACCCTGTCGGCGCAAGAGCGTGCGGAGTACGAACTGCTGGTGGTCGAATGGGCGGCCGCGATCCGCAGTGAGGTCATCGAGGCGGCCTAGGGGATGTCGCCGCACGCCTCTTGGCGTCGTTCGCCCCATGCCCAACACTGAGCCGATGACGCAGCGTGTGGAGCTCGCGACCGTGATGGACCGGCTGGCCGTCGACGGTCTGATCACCGAGTACGCGGTGGCGGTCGACGACGGTGACTGGGACGCGTACCACGGGCTCTTCGCCCCCGACGGGCGCGCGGACTACCGTTCGGCGGGCGGCATCGAGGGCGACGCCCGGCAGGTCGCCGACTGGCTCGCCGAGAGCATGCGGCTGTTCGCGATGTGCCAGCACCTCATCGTCAACCGCCGACTCCGCTTCGGGATCCTGGACCAGGACACCGGCGACACCGCCCACGTCCAGGCGGACTACGTCAACCCGATGCGCCTGGCCCACGACGGCGAGGGCTCGGCCGCCCCCGACTTCGTCTGCGGCGGCCGCTACACCTTCGGCCTGACCCGCACGGACGACGGCTGGCGGATCGGCCAGGTCGTCGTACGGGAGAAGTGGCGGCGGCTGCCCGCGACACGATGATCGATCCGGTACGGGCGCTCTGTTCCCGGATCGATCTCAGCGCGCACACTGGAGGGACCACGGGCAGGGAGGCGCGTATGCAGAGGTTCGGCCACTGGCTCGTCACTCCGTGGCGGCGGTCACTCGTCGCCGTGCTGGCCGGGGCCCTGCCCGTGCTCGCCTTCCCGGCCCCCTCGCTGTGGTGGTTCGCCTATGTCGCCCTGGTCCCCTGGATCCTCCTGCTGCGGACCGCCCCGACCGGACGCCGGGCGCTGTACGACGGCTGGTGCGGCGGCCTCGGGTTCATGCTGGCCATGCACCACTGGCTGCTGCCGAACCTGCATGTCTTCATCTTCGTCCTCGCGGCGCTGCTCGGTGCCCTGTGGGCCCCGTGGGGATGGCTGGTGCGCCACTTCCTCGCCGGGACACCAGGACCCGGCCGGATCGCGGCCGCCCTCGCGGTCCTGCCGTCGGGCTGGCTGCTGGTGGAGCTGGTCCGTTCCTGGGAGGGGCTCGGCGGCCCCTGGGGGATGCTCGGCGCCAGCCAGTGGCAGGTGGAGGCGGCGCTGCGGCTCGCCTCGGTCGGCGGGGTCTGGCTGCTCAGCTTCCTGGCGGTGGCGCTCAATGTCGCGGTCGCCACGCTCGTCGCGGTCCGCGGCGCCCGCGTCCCCGCCGTGGCCGGACTGGTCGCCACGGCCACCGTCACCTCAGCGGTCTGGGTATGGTCTCCCCGACCGGACACCGAGGGCCGGACCCGTATCGCCGTGGTCCAGCCGGGCGTCATTCACGGCGACGACAGCGGCGACCGGCGCTTCGCTGCGGAGGAGCGGCTCACCCGCGAACTGATCGGCCAGGACCTGGACCTGATCGTCTGGGGGGAGAGCAGCGTCGGTTTCGACCTGGCGCGCCGCCCCGACCTGGCGACGCGGCTCGCCGCGCTCTCGCGCGAGACCGGCGCCGACATCCTCGTCAACGTCGACGCCCGACGCTCCGACAAGCCCGGCATCTACAAGAGTTCGGTCCTGGTCGGCCCCGACGGCCTGACGGGCGCCCGCTACGACAAGATGCGGCTCGTCCCCTTCGGTGAGTACGTTCCGGCCCGCTCCCTGCTCGGCTGGGCGACCTCGGTCGGCAAGGCTGCCGGCGAGGACCGGGGGCGCGGCTCCGAACAGGTCGTGATGACAGTCGGCAACAGCCTCCGCGTAGGCCCCATGATCTGCTTCGAGTCGGCGTTCCCCGACATGAGCCGCCATCTCGCCGAGGACGGCGCCGAGGTGCTCGTCGCCCAGTCGGCGACATCGACGTTCCAGCAGAGCTGGGCCCCCGAACAGCACGCCTCACTGGCCGCCCTGCGCGCCGCCGAGACGGGCCGCCCGATGGTGCACTCGACGCTGACGGGCGTGTCCGCCGTGTACGACGCGAGCGGACAGCGCGTCGGCTCCTGGCTCGCCACGAGCGTGAAGACGGCCCAGGTGTACGACGTCCCGCTCTCTGACGGCACCACGCCCTACGTACGGTTCGGCGACTGGCCCATGAAGGCGGCGCTGCTGATCCTCGCCGCCTGGTGCGCCGCGAAGGGCGTACGGACCCTCAGGGTCAGGCGGCCCGCTCCTGGACCGCGCGTACCACCCGCTCGCACAACTCATGAGTCGCCAACGCGTCCCGGGCACTGAGCACCTTGCCCGCGCGCACCGCGTCCAGGAACGCCAGCACCGCCTGCTCGATCCCGCGCTGCCGGGCCACGGGCACCCAGTCGCCGCGCCGGCGCACGGTCGGCTGCCCCTTGTGGTCGATCACCTCGGCGAGGTTGAGCACCTGACGCTTGGTGTCCTGCCCGGACACCTCCAGGATCTCCTCGGCCGAGCCGCTGAGCCGGTTCATCACCCCGAGAGCGGTGAACCCGTCGCCGGCAAGCTGCAGCACGACATGGTGCAGCAGACCGCCCTCGGTCCGGGCCCGCACGGTCACGTCGTCCACCGGCCCCGGCACCAGGAACCGCAGCGTGTCCACGACATGGATGAAGTCGTCCAGGATCATCGTGCGCGGCTCCTCCGGGAGCCCGATCCGGTTCTTCTGCATGAGGATCAGCTCGCGCGGATGGTCGGCGCACTGCGCGTACCCGGGGGCGTAGCGCCGGTTGAAGCCGACGGCGAGGCTCGTCCCGTGCCGCTCAGCGAGCTCCACGAGCCGCTCGGACTCGGCGAGTTCGTACGCCAGCGGCTTGTCGACGTACGTCGGCACGCCCGCCTTGAGCAGCCGGGTCACGATCTCCGGGTGGACGACGGTGGGCGCGTGCACGAAGGCCGCGTCGAGGCCCTGGGCGAGCAGGGAGTCGAGGTCGGTGTGGCGCTGCTCCGCCGGGAGGTGGAGGGTGTCGGCGACCCGGTGGAGGGTGGCGGGCGTGCGGGTCTGCAGATGCAGTTCGACACCGACCTGGTGGCCGAGCACGGGCAGGTAGGCCTTCTGCGCGATATCGCCGAGTCCGATGCAGCCGACCTTCACTGGTGCTCCCTACGGTGTGCCTGGGTGTGACACGACGGAAGCATACGGCGGCTGCTGTGGCCGCCAGTCGGCGATGCCGTCGAAGCTGCGCAGGAAGAGCGCGGGTCCGGCCTTGGACACAGCGGCGATCAGGGTGTTGCGTACGGCGATCCCGGCACGGTTGGTCATCACGTTGAGCCGGGCCACCCTGACGGACTGGCGCGCGATGCCCGTCGTGCGCGGCACCCGCGCCGCGGTGTACGCCGGGAGATCACCGGCATGGTGGGCCAGCACGATCGCGTCCTCGATCGCCTGGTTGCCGCCCTGGCCCAGCATCGGCGGCATGGCGTGCGCCGCGTCGCCGATCAGGGCCACCCGGCCGTGGTGGAAGGCGGGCAGCGGCTCGGCGAGGTGGTGGACGTCATGTCTGAGGACGTCCTCGGGGCGGGCTGCGGCGAGGATCTCGGGGATCGGGCGGTGCCAGTCGCCGTAGCGGCGCAGCAGTGCGGCCCGCTCGTCGTCGGGGGCGCGCTCCCCGGCGGGCGCCAGGGCTGCCGCGTACGCGTACACGCGGCCGTCCTTGAGCGGATGCGAGCCCCAGATACGGCCCCGGCCCCACGTCTCGTGCGAGGCGAACTCCACGCCGGGGACGGGGATCACGACCCGCCAGGTGGTGAACCCGGAGTTCCCGGCTCCGGGGTGGTCCGGGAACAGCGCCTTGCGTACGGCGGAGTTCCCGGCTCCGGGGTGGTCCGGGAACAGCGCCTTGCGTACGGCGGAGTACCCGGCTCCGGGGTGGTCCGGGAACAGCGCCTTGCGTACGGCGGAGTGATGCCGTCGGCGGCCACGACCAGCTCGGCCTCCAACTCACCGTCCGGGGTGTTCACGCGGGCCAGGCGGTCGGCGGTGCCGGGATCGGTGCCGGGGTCGGCGACGGTCGCGGTGACGCCCGTGCGGACGGTGCCCGGCGGGAGGGCCGCTGCCAGGCTGGTGATGAGGGTGGCCCGGTGGAGCAGGACCAGGGGGCCGCCGAAGCGTTCCGCCACGGCGGCGGCGTCGGTGCGCGAGAGCCACCGTCCGGACGGGGTGCGCAGTCCCCCGTCGCCCTGCCAGGCGGCCAGGTCGCGGACGCAGGCGCTGCTGGAGCCGGCGGTACGACGGCTCGCCGAGCGCGAGGCGCGCGTACTGGCCCTTGAGGAGATGCCGGATCCGCGTGGCGGCCGGGACTCCCTGGTGGACGGACTCGCCCTGGCGACGCACCGCTCCCTGACCCACAACCGCGAACTGACCCTCGCCCGCTACGAACTGGCACTGGAGGCCACCCGACGCCCCGAACTGCGCGCCTACTTCGACGCGACGGGCGCCCGCTTCCGCCAACAGCTCGGCGCCTTGGTGACCGCGCTGGGATCGACCGACCCGGGCCGGCATGTGCTGTCGCTGGTGGCGTGGGCGGACGGGCTGATGTTCTCCTGCGTGGCCGGTTCCTTCAACGCCGAGGCGCCGAGCCTGGACGAGGTGCGGGCCGGACTGCGCGAGTTGCTCGACGGGATGTTCGGACCGCCGTAAAACCGCTGGTCGCTCAGGGCGGGTTGGGCAAGGATGCGCCCATGACCACTGAACGCCTCGAACCCTCCCTCACCGCCGACGAGCGCTCCATGCTGGACGGCTGGCTCGACTACCACCGGCAGACCCTCGCGTGGAAGTGCGAGGGCCTGACCGACGCCCAGCTCAGGACCGCCTCCGTGGAGCCGTCGGAGCTGACCCTGATGGGGCTGGTGCGGCACATGGCGGAGGTGGAGCGGTACTGGTTCCACGAGGTCCTCCTCGACGAGGATCTCGGAGTGCTGTACTCCTCCGAGGAGGACCGGGACGGCGACTTCCACTTCTCCGACTCGGACAGCTGGGAAGAGGCGCACACCACCTGGCAGGCCGAGATGGACAGGGCTCGGCGCAACACCGCGGGGCTCGGCCTGAACGACCTCTCCAAGGGCACGAGCCGGCCCGGTGAGCGCTTCAACCTGCGCTGGATCTACACGCACATGATCGAGGAGTACGCCCGCCACAACGGCCATGCCGACCTGGTGCGCGAGCGCATCTACGGGTCCACCGGCGACTGAGGTCACCCTCGGCGGGCACGCGGCCTCCGTACGAGGGCGGAGATCACCCCTGCGGGGCATCCTGCGCTTGTCCGCTGTCCCGAAGAGGTCCCGAACCAGCAGAGTTGCCCGGGTGCATCGAACGACGACCACCACAGCGCTCCTGGTCAGCGTGGCTGTCTCGGCCCTCGCGGGCTGTGTGACGGTCCAGCGCCCGCCCGTGTCGGGGCCGGTCCGGGCCCCCGCCCAGCCGTCCGCGCCCCAGCAGGACGGCCGGGCGGAGCCGCAGATCGTGCAGGCGCCGGCCCAGGAGGCGCTGGAACTCATCGGCCCACCCCGCCGCACTGAGCACAAGCCACCAGCGACCCAGCGGCCCACTCAGTCGGCCCCCGCACCGGCGGCCCCGCCCGCGCCGCCCCCGACCCCCCGCAGCCACCCGCGCCCGGCGCACCCGCGCCCAGAAGAACGCCCCGCTCCCCCGCGCTCCCGGGTCGAGATCCCGGACGTCACGGAGTCGGTGCGCAAGAACACGGATGTGTGCGCCCTGGGCAAGAAGTACGGCGGCTGGCGCAAGGACAGCCCGGAGGCGAGAATCTGCGAGCGGACGTACGGGCGTTGACCGTCAGGGCCGCTGTCTCGGCGGCCCCCAGCCACTGGAGGAGTCCCCCTCCCCCAGCCGCAGCTCCAGCCGGCTGATCGCCGCCCGCACCCCGTCCCCGTAACTGTCCTCGGCGAGCGCGTCGGCCGCCGTACGAGCCCGGCGCAGATGCGTCCGCGCCGCCTCCGAGCGACCCAGCTTCACATAGTCCGCGGCCAGGTTCAGATGCAGGGACGGATACAGCGCCCGCACCGCGAGCGCCCCCTCGTGTTCGGCGAGGCGGTCGCCGGTCAGTTCCTCCGCCGCGGTCAACGCCCTGAGGTCCCAGGCGAGTTCGTCGCCCGGTTCGTCCTGGGTGTCGGCCAGGTAGTGGGCCAGGGTGCAGCGGTGCAGCGGGTCGCCGTCCTCGCCGATCTCGGCCCACAGATCGAGAAAGCGGTGCCGGGCCTCCTCGCGGTCCCCCGCGTGATGCAACATGACGACCTGCCCGATCCGTGTCATCACGGCATCCGGCGCCGTCCGCTCCTGTCGCTCCGCCACCGCGTCCTCCACACCCTCACCAGCCCTGGTCGCCCCCGACGCTAACCGCAGGCACTGACAATCCCGGCGAGGCGGGGCCGTCCCGAGGGAGCGGCCCCGCACCAGGTCAGCCCAGGTTCGGCAGGCGCCAGTCGATCGGCTCGTGGCCCTGCGCCGCGACCGCCTCGTTGATCTGCGTGAACGGACGGGAGCCGAAGAACTTCTTGGCCGACAGCGGCGAGGGGTGCGCGCCCTTGACCACCGCATGCCGGGACTCGTCGATCAGCGGGAGCTTCTTCTGCGCGTAGTTGCCCCACAGCACGAACACCGCCGGGTCGGGCCGGCCGGCCACCGCGCGGATCACGGCGTCGGTGAACTTCTCCCAGCCCTTGCCCTTGTGGGAGTTGGCCTCACCGGCGCGGACCGTGAGAACCGCGTTGAGCAGCAGGACGCCCTGCTGGGCCCACGGCATCAGATAGCCGTTGTCCGGGACCTCCAGGCCCAGCTCCTGCTCCATCTCCTTGTAGATGTTGCGCAGCGAGGGCGGGGTCTTCACCCCGGGCCGGACCGAGAAGCACAGGCCGTGGCCCTGCCCCTCGCCGTGGTACGGGTCCTGACCGAGGATCAGGACCTTCACCCCGTCGAAGGGCGTCGCGTCCAGCGCGGCGAAGACCTCCTCGCGCGGAGGGTAGACGGGACCCTTCGCTCGCTCGTCCTCGACGAACTCCGTCAGCTCCTTGAAGTAGGGCTGCTGCAGTTCGTCGCCCAGAACCCCGCGCCAGGACTCGGGCAGCATGGCGATGTCGGTCACGTCAACTTCCTTCGGTGTGCGGTCACTACGACGTGCGTCGCTTCCTGACCACAGAACCTACCGGCGACCACTGACAACGCGCCCCGAGGACGGGCCTACCAGCTGGTCTTGCGGTACAGGGAGCCCATCGTCATGATCGTCGACGGGTCCAGCGCCCGCTCCGCTCCGGAGATGTCGTTGTTGGCCGCCACGTACTGCCTCCCCTGCCACAGGGGGATCAGCCGGGCGTCCTTGACGAGGATCTTCTGCGCCTCCTCGAACTCCTTCTCCACCTTGGCGCGGTCGCTCTCCCGGCGGGAGCGGGGCAGCAGCTCGCCGGTGATCTCAGGGGCCGGGTAGGGCGTACCGAGGGCGTTCTGGTCGCCGACGAAGGGGGCGATGAAGTTGTCGGCGTCGGGGAAGTCGGGGGACCAACCGCGGCCGAACACCGGGTACTCGCCCTTCTGGTAGCCCGTGACGTACGTCTTCCAGGGGCGGCTCTTGAGGGTGATCTCGAACAGCCCGGAGGCTTCCAGCTGCCTCTTGATCTCCTCGAACTCCGCCTTGGTCTCGGAGCCGTAGCGGTCGGTCGTGTACCAGAGCTGGAGCGGAACCGGCTCGGTGATGCCGTCCTCGGAGAGGATCTGCCGGGCCTTGGAGGTGCTGGGCTGGCCGTAGTCGTCGAAGAAGCCGGTGGTGTGGCCGGTCAGGCCCTTGGGAACCATGGAGTACAGCGGCTCCACGGTGTCCTTGTAGACCTTGTTGGCGATGGCCGGACGGTCCAGGACCTGGGCGAGGGCCTTGCGGACGGCGGGCTTGGCGGCCCAGGGGTCCTTGGGGTTGAAGACCAGGTAGCTGATCTGGGTGCTGGCGCTCTCGACGACCTGGAAGTCCTTCTTCGCCTCGTACGTCTGGAGCTTGATGATGTCGTCGGCCG
Source organism: Streptomyces sp. P17 (assembly GCF_032436805.1). Classification (NCBI taxonomy): domain Bacteria; kingdom Bacillati; phylum Actinomycetota; class Actinomycetes; order Kitasatosporales; family Streptomycetaceae; genus Streptomyces; species Streptomyces sp. P17. The sequence goes on from NZ_JAVRBF010000062.1 coordinate 31,825, forward strand.
CGATGCCGCGGAACGCGACGTCGAGCTCGCTCTGGCGCAGCGCGCCGATCATCTCGCCCGAGTCCTGGAAGTAGCGGATGGTGACGGCGCTGTTCTTGCGCTCCGCGTATCCGTCGTAGCTGTCGTTGCGGACCAGCTCGGCCTGCTTGCCGTCCTCGTACGCCTGGAGCGTGTAGGGCCCGGATCCGACGACCTGGCCGTCCTCGCGCAGTTTGTCGGCCGGGTAGCTGTCCGGGTCGACGATCGACATGGCGGGGGTGGCGAGCACGAACGGGAAGGTGGCGTCCGGCTTGTTGAGATGGAAGACGATCTCTCGGTCGCCCAGCGCCTGGACCCGGTCGAGGCTGCCCAGCAGACCGGTGGGACCGCCGTTGACGTTGATGTCCCGGATCCGGTCGATCGAGTACTTGACGGCCTGCGCGTCCAGGGTGCTGCCGTCGGAGAACTCCAGGCCCTCGCGCAGCTCGCAGCGGTAGGCCGTGTTGGTGTTGTCGGTGAACGCGCACTTCTCGGCCGCGTCCGGCTCGGGCACGGTCGCCCCGGCGGGGTAACTGAGCAGCGTCTGGTAGATGTTGCGGAACAGTTCCCAGGAGCTGTCCCACGACGCGGCGGGATCCAGCGTGCTCGGCGCACTGGTGGTGCCCACGACGATCGGCCCCCCCTCCTCCGAGGAGTCCGAGGAGAGGATTCCGCATCCTGTCATCAGGGACGATATGGACGCGATGGCCGCCACCTGCCGCAGGCATCGGTTCCGGTTGAACACGCGCACGCTCCTCGATCTGCCATACCAAGGGTCGGCAGACCATACCGCAGAGATTGGCCGATTGAACCGGTGTCTCACGAGGGTTCTTGATCGATAAACCTTTGACTACGTTGTCAACGGTCTGCGAGTGCATGCGGTTTGGACGTGAGGACCGGCTCTGTCCGGATTCGGGCCCGTGCCCCCGCCGGGAGACACGGGCCCGACGTGTGTCAGCCGACGCCGGCGTTCAGGAAGATGCCGCCGTCGACGACGAGCGTCTGACCGGTGACCCAGTCGGACTGCTCGGAGGTGAGGAAGGCGGCGGCGCCCCCGATGTCGGAGGGCATACCGAGCCGGGCCAGCGGGTAGGCAGCGGCCGCCTCCGCCTCCCGGCCCTCGTACAGCGCCTCGGCGAACTTGGTCTTCACCACGGCCGGGGCGATGGCGTTGACCCGCACCTTGGGTGCGAACTCGTGCGCGAGCTGCTGGGTCAGGTTGATCATCGCGGCCTTGCTGACGCCGTAGGCGGCGATGAAGGGCGAGGGCGCGATGCCCGCGACGGAGGCGATGTTGACGATCGCGCCGCCGTTGTCCTTCTGCCAGGCGTGCCAGGTCTTCTGCGCGAAGCCGAGCGCCGAGATCACATTGGTCTCGAACACCTTGCGGGCGACGTTCAGGTCCAGGTCGGCGATCGGCCCGAACACCGGGTTCGTACCGGCGTTGTTGACCAGGAAGTCGACGCGGCCGAAGGCGTCCATCGTGCGCTCCACGGCGAGGGCCTGGTGGGCCTCGTCATGGGCCTTGCCGGCGATGTAGACGGCGCGGTCGGAGCCGAGCCGCTCGACGGCCTCCTTGAGGGCGTCCTCGCCCCTGCCGGTGATGGCCACACGGTCGCCGCGCGCGACGAGCGCCTCGGCGACGCCGAATCCGATACCGCGGCTGCCGCCCGTGATCAGGGCGACCTTGCCGGAGAGTTCCACCGATGTCATGTTCTGATCCCCTAGTCGAGCGGTCCGCCGGCCACGTACAGCACCTGGCCGGAGACAAAGCCGGCGTCCTCGCCCGTGAAGAAGGCGATGGCGCCCGCGACGTCCTCGGGGTAGCCGACGCGCTGGACCGGGATCTGGGTGGCGGCCGCGGCCTTGAAGTCCTCGAAGCCCATGCCCACGCGCTCGGCGGTGGCCGCCGTCATGTCGGTGGCGATGAAGCCGGGGGCGACGGCGTTGGCGGTGACACCGAACTTGCCGAGCTCGATGGCGAGGGTCTTGGTGAAGCCCTGCATACCCGCCTTGGCGGCGGAGTAGTTGACCTGGCCGCGGTTGCCGAGCGCGGAGGACGAGGAGAGGTTGACGATCCGGCCGAACTTCGCGTCCACCATGTGCTTCTGGCAGGCCTTCGACATCAGGAAGGCGCCGCGCAGATGCACGTTCATGACGGTGTCCCAGTCGGAGACGCTCATCTTGAACAGCAGGTTGTCGCGCAGCACGCCCGCGTTGTTCACGAGGATCACCGGCGCGCCGAGCTCCTCGGCGATACGCGCGACGGCCGCCTCGACCTGCGCCTCGTCGGAAACATCGCAGCCGACCGCGAGGGCCTTGCCGCCCGCCGCGGTGATCTTCTCCACGGTGTCCTTGCAGGCCGCCTCGTCGAGGTCGACGACGGCGACCGCGCGGCCCTCGGCGGCCAGGCGTACGGCGGTGGCGGCGCCGATACCGCGCGCTGCGCCGGTGACTACGGCGACCCGCTGGTCAGTGGTGGACATGGCTGCTTCTCCTCGCCCTTGGGGGTGCGGCTCCACGGCCGGCTCATCGGTGAGCGACCGCTTAGTACCTTCAGCAGACGTGACGCTAGAAGCCCTGACACGCGGTGTCAACGGCACCCCGCCACGTGTGATCCATTACCTGGTCCCCGCAGCCGCCATCCTCCCGCGCTCCTCGGGCCGGGGCACCCGATCGGCCCCTCTCCACGCGTCCCCGTGCGAGGCCGGACCTAGCGTCGACCAAGGGCCACGCCGTGGCCGGAAAGGAGGCGCACCATGCGCCGTCACACCGCTGCCGCCGGCACGCTGATCGCCATAGCCGCGATCGTGCCGCTGGCCGACATCGCCCACGCACAGGACCTGGACTGTCGCAACTTCACCTTCCAGGAGGACGCACAGGCCGAGTACAACCGCGACCCCAGTGATCCGCACGGACTCGACGAGGACCAGGGGCCGGACGACGGCATCGCCTGTGAGGTGCTGCCCCGGCGCGGCACCGCCGCCAGTACCGTCAGGCCCGCCACCCCCACCCCCGCCGCCACTGCCGCCCCCACCGCCACCGCCAGCCCGACGCTCGGTGTCCGCGGTGGCCTGGGCGGCGCCGCCGACTCCGGTTTCAGCGGGTGGGAGACCGCGGCCGGGATCGCCTTCGTCACCGGCGGTGCCGTCGCGGCCGGCTACGTGGTGAAGCGCCGCCGCGCCTGAGTCACCGTACGAGCAGGTCCAGGAGCCGTTCCGGCTCTGCCGCCGGGTCGGTGGTGAGGCCGGTGTGGACCGGGCCGGGCTGGACGATCGTGGAGCGGGGGGCGATGAGCCAGCGGAAGCGGCGGCCCGCGTCGTCCGATCCCGCCTGACCTGCGGCTTCGCCGCCGGAGCAGATGCGTTCCACCGCACCGAGCGCCGCCCGTACACCGGCCAGATCGACCTCCGGGTCCAGGGCCAGCAGGCGGGTCTCGTCGAGGTGGGTGCGCGCGCCGACGTACCCCTTGGCGCGGCAGTAGACCAGCACCCCGGCGTTGATGCACTCGCCGCGCTCGACGCGCGGCACGACGCGCAGGACGGCGTACTCGAAGACCTCGCGGTCGCTCGGGCCCCCCTTGATGAAGTGGCGGTCGTCGCTCACTTGGTGCCCTCGATTCGCTCGTGGATGACGGCGGCCCGGGCCAGCAGCGGGCGCGTGTAGGCCCGCCTGAGGTCGTCCGGGGTGTCGAAGCCGGGTTCGCCGGCCAGCCATGCGTCGGGGATCTCGGCGGTGACCTCGGCGAGCAGGTCCTCGGTGACAAGGGGCGCCAACTCGGCGGCGGCCGTGGCCACATCGGGGCCGAAGGGGGCGAGGGCGTGGTCGGAGGCGTCGTAGGACCGGGCCGCGGAGGCCTCGGCGCCGGGCCAGTTGTGCTGCCAGATCATGGTGGCGCCGTGGTCGATGAGCCACAGGTCGCCGTGCCACATCAGCAGGTTGGGGTTGCGCCAGGAGCGGTCGACGTTGTTGACCAGGGCGTCGAACCAGACGATCCGCCCGGCCTCCTCGGGGCTCACCGGGAAGGCGAGCGGGTCGAAGCCGAGCGCGCCGGACAGGAAGTCCATGCCCAGGTTGGTGCCGCCGCTGGCCCTGAGCAGCTCCTGCACCTGCTGTTCGGGTTCCCCGAGCCCGATCACCGGGTCGAGTCCCATCGTCACGAGCCGGGGCATCCGGAACCCCAGCCGGCGCGCGAGCTCCCCGCACACCACCTCGGCGACCAGCGTCTTGCGGCCCTGCCCCGCGCCGCGGAACTTCATGACGTACGTCCCGAGGTCGTCGGCCTCGACGAGTCCCGGCAGCGAGCCCCCCTCACGCAGCGGCGTGATGAACCGGGTCGCGATGACTTCCTTGAGCATCGCCCCAGGTTACTGGCGCTCTGAACGGCGGACGCGCGCCGCCCGTACCTGTGGGCGCAAGGCGTACCTCCGTGGAAGGGAAGACCGGCATGACCAGCGAACCGCTCCACCCCGTCGCGGCCCCGAGCCGCCGTACCGTCGTGGCGGCGGTCGGCGCCGTGGGCCTCACCTTCGCGCTGAACGCGTGCGGGTCGGAGGACGAGGATTCAGCCGGGGCGTCCGGGTCCGCCGGGACCGTTGTCGCGCAGACCTCGGACATCCCCGAGGGCGGCGGAAAGATCCTCGACGACCACAAGGTGGTCGTCACCCAGCCGACGGCGGGAACCTTCAAGGCATTCTCGTACGAGTGCACCCATCAGGGGTGCCCGGTGACGGGTGTCTCCGACGGCGCCATCACCTGCCCCTGTCACAACAGCCGGTTCTCCATCGAGGACGGCAGTGTGCAGAAGGGGCCCGCCACCAAGCCGCTGCCCGCGCGGGAGGTCTCCGTGGACGGGGAGTCGATCACGCTGGCCTGACCCGGAGGGCGGCCAGCAGGTCGGCCGTGGTGGTCAGCGTGGCGACCAGCGCGAGGGTGTGGCGGATCATGGCGGGGGTGTACTCGGAGGGCACCCCGGCTATCGCGTCGGTGGGCACCACGGCGGTGTAGCCGCGGTTGACGGCGTCGAACACGGCGTTGGGGATCGCCACATTGGCCGAGACCCCGGTCACCACCAGGGTGCGGCAGCCCAGATTGCGCAGCAGGGCGTCGACGTCGGTGCCCTGGATCGGCGACAGGCCGTGCAGCCGCCGTACGACGAAGTCCTCCTCGGTGACCTCGATCGGGGCGGCGACACGGACCGCGGTGGTGCCGGACAACTGCTGGACGGGGAGCCGTTCGGCGGCGCGGAACAGACGGGCGTTGCGGTTCGCGCCGCGGCCGTCGGGGCGGCGCTCGGCGATCGCGTGGATCACCTGGATCCCGCAGGCGTGGGCGCCGGCCACCAACCGGGCCACATTGGCGAGGACACCGGAGGAGCGGGCCTCCTTGGCGAGTTCGGGCAGGGCGCTGGCCGGTCCGACCACCCCCTGCTGGCACTCGACGGTGAGCAGCACGGTGGTGGCGGGATCGAGCAGTTCGCGAAGCTGGTCGTACGACGGCACGGTTCCCCCTTGTCGCAGGCGGTCCGGAGCGGGCGAGAGTAGCCACCATTGCGCGTGGACGGAAGACGACCCATTCTTTTCTGACGTGATGTCAGAGGATCTCCTCTGGCACGACGTGGGAGAAGAGGGGGACGCATGACCGTCACTCAGCGCCGGGGCCGGAAGATCATGATGACACCGGGTGAGCTGGACGAGTTCCTGGCCACTCAGCGCACCTGCCGGGTGGCCACGGTGTCGGCGGACGGCGCACCGCATGTGAGCACCCTGTGGTTCGCCTGGGACGGCACGTCACTGTGGCTCTACTCGGTGGTGCGCAGCAGGCGTTGGACCCAGCTGCGGCGCGACCAGCGGGTGGCCGTCGTGGTCGACACGGGCGAGGAGTACGACGAGCTGCGCGGCGTCGAGCTGTCCGGGACCGTGGAGTTCGTGGGCGAGATCCCGCGCACCGGGGAGCTGTGCGCCGAACTCGACGTGCCGGAGACGCTGTTCGCGCGCAAGAACTTCGGTCTGGAGGAGATGCCGCACGACGGCCGGCACGCGTGGATGCGGCTGACCCCGGAGAAGATTGTGTCCTGGGACTTCAGAAAGCTGGGGTCGCGCTGAGCGGCCCTCGCGCGCTCGGCCACGGTTCGGCGGCCCACCAAGGGGCGCGGGACCGTATCGATATGCGACTCCGCCGCGGGACGCGACCGGCCACGACGGCGCCGCGGACGATCAGCGACATGCCCCGGCACTTCCCGCGGAGCGCTTGGCCCCGACCCGCTCTCCCGCCGCCCGCAGCGCCTTGACCGCCGCCCGGATCGACGGACGGCGGTCGGCGTCCGCGCGCCAGATGACGTACACATGCCGTCGCACGCGCTGCTTGAGCGGCACGGTGACGACTCCGGGAGGCATCGGGTTACGGCCGAGCAGGGGGACGACGCACACACCGAGCCCCGCGGCGACCAGACCGAGCTGGGTGTGGGTCTCGGCCGCGCGGTGGCCGACGATCGGCTCGATGCCCTTGGAGCGCAGGGTGAACATCAGCCACTCGTGGCAGAACTCGCCCTGCCCCCAGGTGATCCACTCGTCCTCGGCGAACTCGGCGAGGTCCACTTCGTCGCGGCCCGCGAACCGGTGGTCGACCGGCATCGCCACATCGGCGGGGTCGTCCAGGATCGGCGCCTTGACCAGGCCGTCCGGCAGCGGCATCGGCTTGTTGTACCAGTCGAGCACCACGGCCAGGTCGAGATCGCCGCGCACCACCCCGGCGACGCCCTGCTCCGGCTCCAGTTCGCAGGAGCGCAGCCGCAGCGCGGGGTGCTCGGCGCGCAGGTCGGCGAGGGCGGCCGGGAAGAGTCCGCGCGCGGCGGTCGGGAACGCCGACAGTCTGAGCTCCCCCGCGACCTGACCGCGCTGCGCCTCCAGGTCGGACTGGGCCAGCTCGACCTGCGACAGGATCCGGGCCGCGTGCTCCGCGAGCAGCCGCCCGGCGTCGGTGAGCCGGACCCCTCGTCCGTTCTTGGCGAGCAGCTGCTGGCCGACCTCCCGCTCCAGCTTGGACATCTGCTGGGAGACGGCGGACGTGGTGATGTGCAGCCCTTCGGCGGCGCCGCTGACCGAGCCGTGCCGGGCGAGGGCGTCGAGGGTGCGCAGGCGCTCCAGGTTCAACATGTAAGCAATGCTACGAGATAGGACTGACAAAATATCGCTTGTGCTACGAGATCATGGTGCCGCACCCTGATCCCATGACCCGCTCTCGTTCGCTGCTCGACTGGCGGCTGCGCTTCGCCGTCCTCTCCCTGATCTGGGGCTTCAGCTTTCTGCTCATCAAGGTGGGCACCGAGGGGTACGCGCCCTTCCAGGTCACGCTCGGCCGGCTGCTGTTCGGTACGGCGGTGCTCGCGGTGGCGATGGCGGCACGGCGGGAGCGGCTCCCGCGCGGGGTGCGCACCTGGGGGCATCTGACGGTCGCCGCGCTCCTGCTGAACGCGCTGCCCTTCTCCCTGTTCGCCTACGCGGAGCTGACGATCCCGTCGACGCTCGCGGGCATCTGCAACGCCACTTCACCGCTGTGGGGCATGGCGCTTTCCCTGGTCGCCCTCTCCGAGGACCGGCCGACCCGGTTGCGGGTCGCGGGTCTCGGTGTGGGCTTCCTCGGTGTCCTGACGGTCCTCGGCGCCTGGCAGGGCTTCACGGGCATGGACGCGCGGGGTACCGGCATGGCCCTGCTGGCGTCCCTGTGCTATCCGATCGGCTGGATCTACGTCCGCCGCACCCTGGCCGGCTCCACCTCCTCGAACCTGTCCCTGACCGGCGCCCAGCTCCTCCTCGCCACCCTCCAACTGGCCGTCGTCACCCCGCTGTTCACCACGTCCCCGACCGACTTCCCGCTGCTCCCCCTGCTCGCGGTCGCGGCCCTCGGCGCCCTCGGCACCGGTGTCGCGGTCCTCCTCCAGTACGGCCTGGTCGCCGAGGTCGGCCCGACGACGGCCCAAATGGTCACCTACTTCATCCCCGTCATCGCGACGGCGGCCGGCGTGGTCGTGCTCGGTGAGTCGCTGACCTGGTCGACGCCGGTGGGCGCGGTGATCGTGCTGGTGGGGGCGGCACTCACGCAGATACGTCCACGCGCGCGTGGCGCCGTCCCGGCCGACGGCGACCGCACCGCGCGGGAGCCCGCGCGGGCCGCGTCCTAGGAGACCACTGAGAAATCTTGAAAACCCGCCCGACTTGCACCGGATTACCCCGATCGACTTTTGCGGGCGAACCTGGGCGATCGGGGCGGCCCAAGCAAGATCTTCAGGACACTTCTAGGCCCTGTCGGAGTCGCGCGGCAGCCGGGAATGTGACGGCACGGCCTGGACACCGCTGCGTCCCGGGGCCGGTCGTACGGCCGAGGCGATGGCGTCGGCCAGGGTCCGCGTCTCCTCCTCCGCCAGTGTCGAGACCGTGATGCGCAGCCCGGGCAGGTGCTCAACAGATGCGCCCCGCACGCGGGGCCGCCTCCGGCCCACGGCGACCGCACCGCGCGCGCCGCGTCCTAGACACCGCTGCGGCCCGGAGCCGGTCGTACGGCCGAGGCGATGGCGTCCGCCAGGGTCCGCGTCTCCTCCTCCGCCAGTGTCGAGACCGTGATGCGCAGCCCGGGGCTGGTGTTCATGCGGAAGCGGGCACCCGGGGCGACGGCCCAGCCGGCGTGCAGGAGGCGGGAGACGGCGCCGGTCTCGTCGGGGACGGGGACCCAGACGTTCATGCCGGTGCGGCCCTGGGCGGCGATGCCCCGGTCGGCGAGCGCGCCGATGAGCAGGTCACGGCGTCTGCCGTACGCCGCCGCCACCGCCTTCGGGTCGACCGAACCGCCGGACCACAGACGGACCACGGCCCGCTGGACGACCAGGCTGACCCAGCCGGGCCCGAGGCGCTGCCGACCACGCACCCGATCGAGAGTCACGGCGTCGCCGGTGAGCACCGCGAGACGAAGATCGGGGCCGTAGGCCTTGGCGGCGGAGCGGGTGAAGGCCCAGTGGCGGGTGGTGCCGGCGAGGGGGTGCAGCGGGACGTCGACAATGGCGTGCCCGTGGTCGTCCTCGATCAGCAGCGTGTCCGGGTACTCCCGCAGCACCGAACGCAGGGCACGCGCGCGCGTGGCGCTCACCGCGGCGCCGGTCGGGTTCTGCGCCCGGTCGGTGACGATCAGGGCGCGAGCCCCGGCGGCGAGCGCGCGGCGTACGTCGTCGCAGAGCGGCCCCTCGTCGTCGACGCCCACGGGTGCGATGCGCAGCCCGAGCGCCGGGACCAGGTCGAGGACGCTGCCCCAGCCCGGGTCCTCGACGGCGACGGTGTCCCCCGGCTTCAGATGCGCGGCGAGGACGCGCTCGATGGCGTCCAGCGAGCCGGAGGTGACGACGAGGGGACCGTCCGGGACCCCGTCCCGGTCCAGCTCGGCGCGTGAGATCCGGGCCAGATCCGGATCCATGGGGTCGTCGCCGTAGAGGACCGGCGTCCGGTCCCCCTGTTCCGCCGCTGCCGCGAACGCCGGGGCGAGCGGGGGCAGCAGCGCCGGGTCCGGATTGCCGTTCGCCAGGTCCCGGACTCCGGCCGGGACCTCCTCCCGGGCGTACTCGCGCGCGGTGGTGGCCGGCTTGGGCCGCACGCGGCTGCCCCGGCGCCCGGCGGTCTCGATGACCCCGCGCTCCCGCAGGGTCCGGTACGCGGCCGCGACCGTATTGGGATTCACGCCCAGCTCGACCGCCAACTCCCGCATGGGAGGCAGCAGTTGTCCCGGCTCCAGCTCCCCGGAGCCGACCGCCGCCTCGATACCGGCCGCAATCTCTGCTGCGCGTCGGCCCGTGATCCGATATTCTCCTAGCACAAACCACATTATGTACTAGTGCAATGGAGATCGCAATGCAGGGGACCCAGCCGCCGACGTCGCAGCCGACCGCCTACACGCCGACCGACCGTACGGTCCCCACCCGCTCCCCCCAGCGGGCGTCGTACGACAGGGAGCTGGTGCACTCGATACTCGACGAGGCCTATGTCTGCCATCTGGGCTTCGTCCGGGACGGCGCGCCGGTGGTACTGCCGACGCTGTTCGGGCGGGTCGGCGACCGGCTCTACGTCCACGGCTCGACCGGCTCGCGTCCCCTGCGGATGACGGCCGAGGCCGACCCGGGGCTGCCGGTGTGCCTGACGGTCACGCACGTGGACGCGCTGATCCTGGCCCGCTCGGCCTTCCATCACTCGATGAACTACCGGTCCGTGGTGGTGCACGGGCTCGCCCACCAGGTGACCGACCCCGAGGAGAAGCGGATCGCGCTGGACACGCTGGTCGACCATGTCGTGCCGGGCCGCTCGGCGGACTCCAGGCCCGCCAACAAGAAGGAACTGGCCGCCACCTCCGTCATCCGCCTCGACCTGAACGAGGTCTCCGCGAAGCTCCGCACCGGCGGCGTCAACGACGAGCCCGAGGACCTCGCCCTCCCGCACTGGGCCGGAGTGGTCCCGCTGCGCAAGGGCTACGAGACGCCGATCGACGACCCGGACTTGGCACCGGGAACGGAGATCCCGGCGTACCTCAAGTGACCTGAACGGCTTCGAGGGGCCGAGCGGGCGCCTGGAACGCGAGCGCCAAGCGCCCCTGGCGAAGTCAGCCACGGTTCGACGGCGCCCCAAGGGGCGCGGGGAACTGCGCGACCAGCCACGACGGCGCCACAGCCGAACGACGACACGGCACGGCACGGCAATTCCGGCGGAGCGCTCAGGTCGCCGTTCCCCGGGCCGACAGCTCCCGCTCCGCCCCGCCGGAGGCGACCGGCTCCGCGGAACCCTTGCTCGGCGCCGAGGACTGGGCGATGAAGGCGCCGAGCAGGACAACCGCGCCGCCGATGATCTGCGGGGCGGAGAGGTGCTCGCCGAGCAGGACCCAGGCCAGCACGGTCGCGATGACCGCTTCGAGGCAGGCGACCACGCCCGCGACCTGCGGCGAGAGCCGGCGCACCGAGACCACGCCGGTGACGTAGGCGACGACCGTGGCGATCAGGACGATCCAGGACAGCAGCAGAGCGGCCGCGACCGGGGTGCCGTTCATGTCGGCGCTGTCCGCGAGGACGGCCCAGTCCATGGACCAGGGCCGGGCCACGACGGTCAGCACGGCGGCGCCGATGAGCAGGCCGTAGGCGATGACGCCGAGCGGGTCCGGCGCCTCGTCGGCCGAGTCGCTGCCCTGGTCGGACAGGACGAAGTAGCCGACCTGGCAGCAGGCCGCGCCGAGCGCGAGGAGCAGGCCGAGGGCGTCGAAGCCGAGCCCGGCCCAGACCTCGACGACACAGGCGAGTCCGCCCACCGCGAGAACCACGCCGAGTGCGGCGGCCCGGGTCACGGGGCGCCGCTGCACGAACCGCACCCAGCCCAGCACCAGCGCGGGCGCGAGGTACTCGACGAGCAGCGCCACCCCGACCGGGATACGGGAGATGGAGGCGAAGTAGAAGGCCTGGACGCCGGCCACGCCGAGCAGTCCGAACCCGGCGAGCAGCGCGGGGCGGCGGCGCAGCAGCGCGCGATGGCGCACGGCGAGCGGCAGCATCACCAGCGCCGCACCGGCCACCCTCAGCCACACCACATGCAGCGGATCCAGGCCCGCCTCGATCAGCGGCTTGGCCGCGACACCGGATCCCCCGAAGGCGAGCGCGGAGGCAAGGGCGAGACCGAGCCCCATCCCCCTGCCGTGACTGCCCTGACTGCTCTGAGACGTACGCACCGGCACATGATGACAGGCGATGACATGAGCGTCACCCCCGATGACACCTGTCTCAACGGCTGGACGGGGAAAGGGGTGGCTGACGAACGGGGTGGATGACGAACGAGGTGGTCGGCGGACGAGGTGGTCGGCGGACGAGGTGGTCGGCGTCAGCCTTCTCCGACGTAACTCTCGGGCCGGCTGTCGATCCGGGCGTAGACCTCACCGGCGTCGATCCCCGCGCGGCCGAGCACCTCGACGGCCCGCGCCTCCTTGTCGACGACGATCGCGGCGAGCAGGTCGACGCCACGGGCGGGTTCGTCGCCGCGGCGGGCGGCGCGGGCGCGGGCGAACTCCAGCGCGCCCGCGGCCAGCGGGGAGAAGCCGTCGGCCTCGGTCACCACGGGTACGGCCCCGGAGTCCTCGACACTGCCCTGCCAGCGCAGGCCGTAGCCGATGCTGCGCTGGACGAGATAGCCGAGCAGCCGGGCGATCTGGGGGGCGCCGTCGAAGACGTCCCGCACCTCGGGGTCGTACTCCAGCAGGGAGTGCAGCAGATGGGCGGTGTCGACCTGGCGGTCCGCGTCCCGCACCGCGCGTCGACGGGCACCGGAGATCACCGCTGCCAGTTCGGCGCTGAGCCTGGCATCGTTGTCCGGGCGCCCTCCGGCCCGGTCGGGGTCCGGTTGGCGGGGGATACGGGGTTGCACACCCTTACCCCATCAGGCTCCGCCGGGCGGGTCATCCCCGGAGGGATGCATCTTCGCGTCCCACGGAGAGTGGACCCGGCGGTACGGAATCTCCTCCTTGGGGATGAGATCACGCCGTTCTTCCCCGTGGGCGCGCGCCGCCTTGAGTCGCGCCCCGCGCGCAACCACGGCGCGTCCTCGTACGTCCAACAGGTGCATGGAGAGCAGGTGCTGGCTGGTGGCGTTGCCGGCCGTCGACGGCAGACAGTACGTCTACCGGGTGTACGCCCCGGAGGACGCGCTGCCCGCCGACCTGTTCTGGGACGCCTGGCACTGTCACGACGAGAGCACCTTCCCGCGCGCGTGGGACCTGTTCGACGCGGCGGTGATACGGCTGGTCGCCTGAGCCTCGTCCCGGCGGTCTCCACACTTTCTGACGGTTCATCATTATTGAATGTTCCAGGCCCTGCGGCTACGTTCCGCGACACCGTAGCCCGAGACGAAGGGGTGGTCGCATGGCCGAAGTCAGCGCGGAGGCACGGATCGGGGCACCGGCCGACAAGGTGTGGGCCAAGCTCACGGACTGGCCCGCGTACGGCGAGTGGAACGCGACCCACACCAGCTTCCCGCAGGGCGGTCCGACAGCCCTCGAAGTGGGCGGGACCTTCCAGGAGAACATGAAGCTGATGGGCTTCCCGGCCGAGGTCGAGTGGACGATCGAGGAGTTGGAGCCGGCCCGCGTGCTGGCCCTGCGCGGCAAGGGTCCGATGGCCGTGAGCGTCGCCACCCGCTACACGCTGACGCCGGACGGGGACGCGACGACGGTGCGGATCGACGGGGAGTTCACCGGCGCCGCGGTGTCGCTGATGGCGGGCCGCCTCAAGGACTCGGGGACGGCCGCCCTCAACGAGTCGCTGCGCAAGCTGGCCGGTCTGGTGACCTGACGGCCGTACACGAAAAGGCGCCCCGCGGATCGCTCCGCGGGGCGCCCTTCTCTCGCGGCGGGGAGGCCGTCAGTCCTCGTCGGCGAGGATCAGATACAGCTTCTTGCGCGCATCGTTGATCACGGAGATCGCCTTCTCGCGCTGCTCCTTGCTGCCGGTCTTCCAGACCTGGCCGAACGCCTCCATCAGACCGAAGCCGGCCTGCCGGATGTCGTTCACGACCTCCCAGTCGACACCTCGGGAGGCCTCCTCCCAGGGCGCCTCGGGGCCCTCGTCGGCGGCCGTACGGCCCGCCTCGGTGAGAGAGAACAGCTTCTTGCCGCCCTCGCTCTCACTGGTGATCAGGCCCTCGTCCTCCAGCAGCTGGAGGGTGGGATACACCGAGCCGGGGCTGGGCTTCCACGCCCCGCCGCTGCGCTCGGCGATCTCCTGGATCATCTCGTAGCCGTGCATCGGCCGGTCCTTGAGCAGGGCCAGGATCGAGGCGCGTACATCGCCGCGCCGCGCCCTCCCCCTGGGACCGCCGCGACCCCTGGGCCCCCAGTGCCCCGGACCGAAGCCCGGGCCACCGAAGCCGGGACCGCCCGGGCCGAAGGGCCCGAAGGCGGCCCGCCCACCCTCGAATCCACCTCGGCCGGCACCACCGTGTCCACGTTCGAATCCATGGGAACGCATGGGAATCACTCCATTCCATCGTTGATCTGTCGCGATGTCTCAACGATATATCGGAATAGTTCGCATGACAACCCTCGGTCGGTCCAGTAACTGTCCCGTCTCACTCAATCGAGTCGTTTTCTCAGCGAACCCGCGAGTCGGTCGTGTCCCTTGACGTGGTGTAGGCGATCATTCGTCGGTGGCGGGCAGCAGGGTGTTCTTGTCCGGATAGAGGCT
>NZ_JAVRBF010000707.1:0-278 GCF_032436805.1 Streptomyces sp. P17
GGCGACTATGCTGTCCCCGGACCCGTCCCTAATTCGGCGGGCTGTCGTACAGCGGTTTGCCCTTGTCGACGATGTGCACCGTCAACAGCTTGACGGACTTGTCGCCCACCACCTTGAAGCCGCCGTGCGGGACGTCGCGCTTGTTGATGATGGTGCGGCCGGTGGGAAACGGCACCTGCTTGCCGTCGGGCGTCTCGATGGTGCCGCCCTCGAGCACATAGGCCGCCTCCTCACCGTGGTGGATATGCCGCGGCAGGGTTTCGCCGGGCTTGATCTCC
>NZ_JAVRBF010000708.1:0-278 GCF_032436805.1 Streptomyces sp. P17
TTTCTACCGGTAAGATTCCCTTGCGACTTATGCGTACAGATCATCCTGTGCATCGACGAGTCGCAGATGCTTTGCTGCTGGCACAAGAGCCATCGAAACAAATTTCGAATGTCGTCGGAATTGCAAGATTCCCTGCTGGGTCAACTGGGTCCCGCTTTCTCACATCTTATGATGGGGTGGGAACAACCACTACGCGATTCTCTAGTCGGGCATCTGCCTTTGGCCATGGAGGCAATGGCCAAAACATACGAAAGAAATATCGCCGATTCGCTCGTGCA
>NZ_JAVRBF010000709.1:0-278 GCF_032436805.1 Streptomyces sp. P17
TGGACATTGCCGCGACAGAACCCGCCATAGTAGTTATTGACGCCGGGCAGGCTTTAGCAGAAGTACAGCAGGCGTTACAACATGCGCTGGACCACGCGGGCTTATGAGTAGTTTAAGCGCCAACAGCTTGCCTTGGTTGCAGCCGATATTGGTGCAGCTAACAACCTTGGCAACGCAACAACGTTTGGCGCATGCGCTGCTGCTAACTGGTATGAGTGGTTTAGGCAAGTCGCAGCTAGCTAAGGCGTTAAGTGCCTTTTTACTCTGTAAGGCACCGC
>NZ_JAVRBF010000710.1:0-278 GCF_032436805.1 Streptomyces sp. P17
GTGGCCGACGCCGCCGAAGAAGTAGATACCTCCACTTGTCATTCCAGGATGGCCCGAAGGGCTGGGCCCGGAATCCATTTCCCCGCAGGTCCGGCTGTGATTTGTGGAGCAATGGATTCCGGGCTCGCGCTTCGCGCGCCCCGGAATGACGAAAGAGAGAGTTCCGCGCTACCTTCCGTTTGCGGCCAGCGTCGCCTGGCAGGCCTTGCTCAGCCTTGCGCGGTTCTGCTGCAGGCAGACGAGCACGACCATGTCGCCGTCGTTGAGATGGGCCCGGC
>NZ_JAVRBF010000711.1:0-278 GCF_032436805.1 Streptomyces sp. P17
GCGTGATATTGCTGCTCGGGAATGTCTTCTGAAAGGCCGAACGGAACGACTGCGATCAGATCGCTCAGTGAGTTGTCCGATTCGTACGTCATTGCATTTACGCGGCCGACTGCCGCGAGCTGACCCAGCCAGAACAGACGCTGCTTCTCCGACGCGCAGATAAAAAAGTCTGCTCGCGCAAGTTGTTCGTTCAGAACCTCAGTCGCCGTCAGAACTTGCGAGTTCCAGCGATCGAACTGGGTATCCCTCGCTTGTTCGAGCTGTTCCAGATGAAGCGG
>NZ_JAVRBF010000712.1:0-278 GCF_032436805.1 Streptomyces sp. P17
GGTGTCTGAACGCGAGATGGTGTCGACGAGCAGCGCGTCGCACTTCACCGAGCTGGCGGAGTGGTGCGCCCCTTCCTCAACCTTGACGAGGCCTCGGTAGGACGAGCGTCCGCCGCCGCGCGCGACCGACTTGCTGATGATCGAGCTCGACGTGTACGGCGCGCAGTGCACCATCTTTGAGCCGGCGTCCTGGTGCTGGCCCTCGCCGGCGAACGCGATGGACAGGGTCTCACCCTTGGCGTGCTCGCCCATGAGGTAGACCGCGGGGTACTTCATGG
>NZ_JAVRBF010000713.1:0-278 GCF_032436805.1 Streptomyces sp. P17
TCTTTTGCTTAGCTTGCTTAGCGTTGACCTGAGCGCTGACCCGGTGACGGGAAAGTTCAAAAAGCTTTGCAAAAGATAGATGTTTATGACAACTGGCGGATGCCGCCGCTCGGCGAATTGCCCCCGGCCCGACTGAGCCTGCTCAGCCGAATCTGGATGATCGTTTTGCGCGGCTATCTCGTCCTGGCCGGCGGCCTGGTCCTGGTGCGCATCTTTCAGCTCGCGACGGCAGGCGCGTAGGGGGCCATTGTCTCGGCGAGCTTGCGATATCCCGCGAC
>NZ_JAVRBF010000714.1:0-278 GCF_032436805.1 Streptomyces sp. P17
ACTATTTAATAAAAATAGATTTTATCTTTCAAAAGACCCTAAGCAGTGGATAAGCACCCTTGGATGCAGATTATTTCTAGGTCATTTTTCGTGTATCATAACTCTATTTTTAAAATTTGGAATATGTGACCATTTGATTTGTTATTAATGGTGTTTTTATCTGGTATTTTGTTTTTTAATTGAAATTTAAATCTAATTTTTGTTTTTATTTTGAACTTTAATTTTAGTAATTATCCTGTATTTGGTGGTCGTTTGTTTTGTGAAGAATTCTTCGTTTT
>NZ_JAVRBF010000715.1:0-278 GCF_032436805.1 Streptomyces sp. P17
GTAGCAAATGGGTTCCGTTCGTGTTTTTCGAGAAACAGGCGGAATATATTGAATTTCTGGACGCATTGCGCAAAGAGCAAGAAAGCGGCCTAGTCGAGAAATGCCGCGATGCTGGAGCAACGTGGTTGTCATGCGGTTATAGCGTTCATTCGTGGATATTTATTCCGAATGACGCAATCGGCTGGGGGTCTCGAAAGGAAATATTGGTCGATAAGCTAGGCGACCCGGATAGCATATTTGAAAAGTTGCGGCTCATAATTAACAGGTTGCCGGATATC
>NZ_JAVRBF010000716.1:0-278 GCF_032436805.1 Streptomyces sp. P17
GTCGACCTCGGGATGCGAGTTGGCGGCGCGGATGGCTCGGTTCGGGTCATTTCCTACGTTGTATCGGGCATAGGTTTCCTCGGCGCCGGCGTGATCATGAAGGAGGGCGCCCAGGTGCGCGGGATCAACACCGCGGCCACCTTGTGGGCGTCGGCCGCTGTAGGGACATTCGCGGGTGCGGGTGAGTTTGCCGGCGCACTGTTGGTCGCAGCGTTTGTCCTGGCGGGGAACACGCTGCTCCGGCCGATCGCAAACTACGTCAACCGCGCGCCGATCAG
>NZ_JAVRBF010000717.1:0-278 GCF_032436805.1 Streptomyces sp. P17
GCTCGAGAAATCCAAAAGCCATGACATTATAGGAAAGTACTTTGATATGATCTTGAGGAAGCTTATCTGCTGAAAAACGGTGCAAAGGGGTATAGACCTTGATAGCAGAAAAGGATAGAAGCAGTACCACGAGACATGCAACAATCCATCGCCATTTGCCTGCAAGCAACCAATAAATCGTCACCAGTGCCTGAAAGAAAAGAAGAATAGGAAATACTAAGCCTAGAAAAGCTGGGGTGACAAGTCTTACGGGAGATATCCACATACTCCCTACGCTG
>NZ_JAVRBF010000210.1:0-838 GCF_032436805.1 Streptomyces sp. P17
GGCGCGATAGCACAGAGCCCCGGCCGAGAGGCTGCTCTGTGCCGGGCGATCCTCCCCAAGGCCTGCCCAGCTTCTAGCGTTCGCGCCCGGGAAGGAGCAGGCTGCGGGAGTGTGGGAGCCGTGAGTGGTGCCTGACTGGTGCCTCAGCTCAGCTCTCGCCTTCCCTTCGGACCTAGGAGCCAGGCGTCCTTGCAGAGGGCTTAGGGACTGGGGGTGTGCACACTGCCAAAGCCTCCCGCGGGGAGAGCTCTTTCCAAGGGAAAGGAAGCGCCCCAGGCTGCATTCCCAAGCTGGGGCTTCCCCGCCCAGACTAAGCGCCGCACGGAGGGAATCAGGGTCCCGGGGCCCCTGGCTTGGGGAGGCAGCTCCACAGCCAGAGTGTTGCTCCGTTTGTGCCCAGAAAGCGCCTGCCAGACCGGGCCTTCCCTGGAGCTGTCCTCCCGCCTAGAGGCAGGTGGATGTGCTGTGCGGGCTTCCCCTGGGCGTTTGGGCTCCCTAGCACAGCCGCAGCGCAGGGGAACCAGCCCATGATCAGTGAGCTCCGGGCAGAACTTTGGTCCCAGGTTTGGAGCCCTATGCCCCGAACGCGGGAGAGAAGAGGCTGGCTGCCGGCGGGTGCTTGCAAGCCTGTACTGGGAAGGACCGAGTGAGCTTCCACACCGGCGGAGCTCCAGCTCTGCGCCCAGGCGCGATAGCACAGAGCCCCGGCCGAGAGGCTGCTCTGTGCTGGGCGAGCCTCCCCAAGCCCTGCCCAGCTTCTAGCGTTCGCGCCTGGGCGCAGAGCTGGAGCTCCGCCGGTGTGGAAGCTCACTCGGTCCTTCCCAGTACAGGCTTGCAA
>NZ_JAVRBF010000718.1:0-278 GCF_032436805.1 Streptomyces sp. P17
TGGTGTAGGATTCCGGTTGTTCGTTCGTACAGTTTCGGCTCACGAAGGCGCTAAGGCTCGGGACCACAGCGAGCCGCCCAACCATAAACACCGCTCGGGGCCCCGCGCGTGTTGACGGGAGCCCCCCTGCGCTCTGCACCGGCGCTCAAATGCCGACGTAACCGGCACGGGATTTCCAGTACTCCCAGGCGCGGGCGAGGGGAACCTCGCTCATCAGAATTGCACGGGTCTTTTCAACCTCGCCGGGCGTCAAGTAGGTAGGCTCGACCGAAAGCGGA
>NZ_JAVRBF010000719.1:0-278 GCF_032436805.1 Streptomyces sp. P17
CTCGGCTTCTGGCAGATGATGAATGCGGCGATCGGCGTCTGGCTTGCGGCAACGCTATCTTCCGACGCGATGCTCGCGCTCGGCATGGTGCTGACGGCGTTTTCGCTGGTTGCGGTCGGGCTGTACATGCTGCGCGCCAAGGTCACTTAACAAGACCGCTCAACCTGCCACATAGCGAGCGTATGCGCCGGCGACGACCTCGTCGGTGAGGATGCCGGGGTCGAGCGTGTAGAGATCCTGCGCGCCGCCAATGCCACGCAATGCAAAGCGGCCGGTCG
>NZ_JAVRBF010000720.1:0-278 GCF_032436805.1 Streptomyces sp. P17
CATTGAGGACATCGAAAAGCTGTTGAAGGACACGCCGGAGCAGAACGCCATCAAGCGCCTGACCGATGAGCCCGCACTAAGCGAGTGGGTGCGGCATGGCTTGCGGTTCCATGAACATAGCGCTGAGTGTGCCTTCTGCGGGGGTAATGCCGCGCAGGCTTTGCAAGCGTACGCCAAACACTTCTCCGATGCGTATCGCCGCCAGCATGCTTCGATCCAGGCCGCCATTACTCGCTTGGAACAACCAGGCTCGTTGCCAAGCTTTCCCCAGTCCTTCT
>NZ_JAVRBF010000721.1:0-277 GCF_032436805.1 Streptomyces sp. P17
CCACCCAGCAGACTCGGGTCGAGCACCATCGGGTCGGAGAACGGCAGATGCTTGGACGCCAGCCACGTCTTGCCGAGGAAGTCCCCAATCATCCCGCTCTCCACCGAGCGCGATATACCGTTCGCGGCCAGGTCGGCCTTGACGAACTTCGCCGCGACCTTCCCGTATTGGGCCGGGTTCAGCACCACGACAGAGCCGTCGATACCGAGGTCGTCATCATCGAGCACGGCGTCAGCAGCCAGCACGTCCTCAATGATCTGATCGGCAGTCGTCCAGT
>NZ_JAVRBF010000211.1:0-837 GCF_032436805.1 Streptomyces sp. P17
GAACGTCCCGGCGAGGATACTGCCCTTTGCCAAGGTAATAGTTGACCTAGCCCCCGGAGTGTTCGCCCTTATTCGCCTGAGACGCCATCGGAGCTATCTCCTTCAACGGAGGCAACAGACACGGGGTCTCCGCCTTCGTCCGCGACCATCGCCAGTGGTTCAGCCAGTTGTGCATTGAATTCCTCATCAGACATCTGCCCAATGAAGTTGGCAGACATAATGATTACACCGGTAATTTCCCCGTTATTCGGGATCAGCCCAGTGTTCACAGCCTGAACCTGTGCCATCTGGTTCACACGACCAAGTGCACCGCTGTTCAGGTACTGCTCAGACGTGGCGAGAACCACATTGACCAAGGCCAGCTTTTCAGTAACGCCCTGCTTGAAGCGGACGTTTGCCGACATGAGCCAATAGTTCATTCGGGATACTGCTTTTTCCGTCATGCTGCTTTCTTCTCTTCGAGTTTAGTGAGGTGGTTCCCCAATGCCTCACGGATTTCATCAACAGACGCACCATTAGGTATGTCGCATTCCTCTGCCCATGTCGGGTAAAAGATGCTGAACGCACCGCCTAGCTTAACTTCGTCATGTTGAATTAGTGGGTCTTCCTGCCATTCGACGGCTTTAACCACGTTGTCATTTGCATACTTCATGGTTTTGACGTCATCACGGACGAGGTAATATTGCGCATCGTGGATTTGAGCACAAGGCTTTATTGACAGGCAATACCGGCTCTTGCGAACCTTCCCCATAAATTCACTGCCTGCACGTGAGTTCAGCATCTTCTACCCGACATGGGCAGAAGAATGCGACATACCAAATGGTGCGTCTGTTGATG
>NZ_JAVRBF010000722.1:0-277 GCF_032436805.1 Streptomyces sp. P17
ATGCCAACACTCCGCCTTGGCAAGCTGCGAAAAACATGGAGCGATTAATGAACTCAGCCTCGGCGTACAAGGTGACGAATGTGAGAACACACCCTCAAGCGCTAGTGAAGTATTACAATGAGGAAACAGGGGAGGTTTTTGTTGAAACCAGAAAGGTGCATTCGCCAATGATAGCGCTGATACAGAGCCGACAACCTATGGAAGTCAGCCCGTTACCAGACTTTCAGGAAAATGACAAAAAACATTTGTTGCTAAAGGGGTATAAACCCATCGTGGA
>NZ_JAVRBF010000212.1:0-836 GCF_032436805.1 Streptomyces sp. P17
GTGAGGTGGGCCGCCGGGCGAGGTGTCAGCCTTTGGGGCTGGTCCTTTTCCCAGCGGCCTCCTCCCGAACCCGTCGTGCGGCGTTAACCGCAACGGGCTCTCCAGTGATGTTCGTGAACTGCGGTTTCGTGGCCGTCGTGGATGCCCTCGTGGCAGGGCGGGCAGACCATGAGGGTCTTGCGCCGTTTCTTTGCCATGAGGACGGCCCAGTCGGGCTGCGTCTGCCCGAGGCGGTCCAGGTCGGCGAGTCTGCGGATCTGGTGGACCTGGGTCTTTGCGGTCTGTCCGCAGAGTTCGCAGGTTCCGGTCAGCATCCGTCTGGTCAACTCGCGTCGTGGTGCGAGGCGTTGGACAGGGTCACGGTCGGTCAGGACTGCGACCTTGTGCCGTTTGAGTGGAATTCCACCGAACTGCGCGACCAGCGGTTTCCTGCTCGGAGGCCGGGAGATGCTGACCTGGAGGCACTTGCGTGGCCCGGCCGGAGTGTCGATGGTGGCCTTGTATTTCCGGGCCGCCTGCGACATGGTCGAGCGGTGCTTGTCCGCCAGGGAGCACAGCAGCGAGGACTGCATGACCCAATGCAACCGGTTCAGTCGAAAGACGTCACCGGCCAGCAGGTAGTAGTTAACGATTCCGCGGTACCTGGCGCCGTAGATGTTGACGATCGTGTAGTCGTCGAGGCGGTACATCGAGGGCTGCCGCGCGGGTTTCCCGCGTGCCAGGTATGGTGCGCATGTCGCCTTGATCACCTCTTGGGGAACGTGCAGTGCAACGGTTCCGTTGGTCGACCGGCGCTTGCGCCGGCTGCCTCGTTTCCGTTCGACTCTGCGGTCGTT
>NZ_JAVRBF010000723.1:0-277 GCF_032436805.1 Streptomyces sp. P17
GTCGGCCGCGCCTTGCTCTTGCTCCTGGCGGTATCGACGGTCGTGTCGCCGACCTCGTCGGCAAGCGCCTTGTCGCGCTCGAGCAGGCGGCGCGCGACATAGTCGGTCGCGGCCTCCACCATGCGCGGCACGCTGTCGCTCTCGATGATCACCTTGCGGCCGTAGCGCGTGTCCTGGATCAGCCGGTAGGTGCGCGCATCGCGCCCCATCTCGATGAAGCCGATCATATCGAGGAAAAGCCGCGGGTTGAGGCCGGGCATCAGGCCGAAGTCGAAGA
>NZ_JAVRBF010000063.1:0-43826 GCF_032436805.1 Streptomyces sp. P17
TGCTCCTCGGCGACCAGGACCGCGCCCTCCCTGGCCGTACCCTCCACGGCCAGGGCCACCAGGTCCGAGTTGGTGGAGCCGGTGCGCTGCACCACCTCCACGTCGCAGTAGAGGCCCCCGTGCCCGCCGTCCTTCACCAGCGCCCGGCGCAGCGCCGGGCCATTGAGCGGCGGACGGTCAAGGTCGGACCAGCGGCTGTCGTCTGATGCATCTCGCGGCGTCATGCAAGCCACCCTAGGTGTGGCCAACGCCGCACTGCCGATTGGTAGGCGCGCCACTACTCTACGGATGAGTAACCGTCCCCCCTTTTGAGCAGGCAGGGAGCCGCGATCCCGATGTCCGAGCCGGAAGAGCAGATCGACATCCACACCACCGCGGGCAAGCTCGCGGATCTTCAGCGCCGCATCGAGGAAGCGACGCACGCCGGCTCCGCACGTGCCGTCGAGAAGCAGCACGCCAAGGGCAAGTTGACGGCGCGTGAGCGCATCGAACTCCTCCTCGACGAGGGGTCCTTCGTCGAGCTGGACGAGTTCGCCCGGCACCGGTCGACGAACTTCGGCCTGGAGCACAACCGGCCCTACGGTGACGGCGTCGTCACCGGGTACGGCACGGTCGACGGCCGCCCCGTCGCCGTGTTCTCGCAGGACTTCACCGTCTTCGGCGGTGCGCTGGGCGAGGTCTACGGCCAGAAGATCGTCAAGGTCATGGACTTCGCGCTGAAGACCGGCTGCCCGGTCATCGGCATCAACGACTCCGGCGGCGCCCGCATCCAGGAGGGCGTCGCGTCGCTGGGCGCGTACGGCGAGATCTTCCGCCGCAACACCCACGCCTCCGGGGTCATCCCGCAGATCAGCC
This sequence comes from Streptomyces sp. P17, assembly GCF_032436805.1. Taxonomy (NCBI): domain Bacteria; kingdom Bacillati; phylum Actinomycetota; class Actinomycetes; order Kitasatosporales; family Streptomycetaceae; genus Streptomyces; species Streptomyces sp. P17. The sequence goes on from NZ_JAVRBF010000063.1 coordinate 856, forward strand.
TGGTCGTCGGCCCGTGCGCGGGCGGGGCCGTCTACTCCCCCGCGATCACCGACTTCACGGTCATGGTCGACCAGACCTCGCACATGTTCATCACCGGTCCGGACGTCATCAAGACGGTCACCGGCGAGGACGTCGGCTTCGAGGAGCTGGGCGGCGCCCGTACCCACAACTCCGCCTCGGGCGTGGCGCACCACATGGCCGGGGACGAGAAGGACGCCATCGAGTACGTCAAGCAGCTGCTGTCGTACCTGCCGTCCAACAACCTCTCCGAGGCCCCGGCCTTCCCGGAGGAGGCGGACCTCGAACTCAGCGACGAGGACCGCGAGCTGGACGTGATCGTGCCGGACAGCGCGAACCAGCCGTACGACATGCACACGGTGATCGAACACGTCCTGGACGACGCCGAGTTCTTCGAGACGCAGCCGCTGTTCGCGCCGAACATCCTCACCGGGTTCGGGCGGGTCGAGGGCCGCCCGGTCGGCATCGTCGCCAACCAGCCGATGCAGTTCGCGGGCTGCCTCGACATCGACGCGTCCGAGAAGGCCGCGCGGTTCGTGCGGACCTGTGACGCCTTCAACGTCCCGGTGCTCACCTTCGTCGACGTGCCCGGCTTCCTGCCCGGCGTCGACCAGGAGCACACCGGCATCATCCGCCGCGGCGCCAAGCTGATCTACGCCTACGCCGAGGCGACGGTCCCGCTGATCACCGTCATCACCCGCAAGGCCTTCGGCGGCGCCTACGACGTCATGGGCTCCAAGCACCTCGGCGCCGACCTCAACCTCGCCTGGCCGACCGCCCAGATCGCCGTCATGGGCGCCCAGGGCGCGGTCAACATCCTGCACCGCCGCACGATCGCCGAGGCCGAGGCGAACGGCGACCTGGAGGCGACCCGCGCCCGGCTGATCCAGGAGTACGAGGACGCCCTCCTCAACCCCTACATCGCGGCCGAGCGCGGCTACATCGACTCGGTGATCATGCCGTCGGAGACCCGTCGGCACATCGTGCGCGGCCTGCGTCAGCTGCGCACCAAGCGGGCGTCCCTGCCCCCGAAGAAGCACGGCAACATCCCCCTCTAGCCCCAGGAGCCGTCATGACGATCAAGGTGCTGCGGGGCAACCCGACCCCGGAGGAGCTGGCCGCCGCCCTGGCGGTGGTCAGAGCCCGCGCCGCGGCGGCGGCATCGGTGCCGCCCGGCGCGCCCACCGAACGGGACTCGTGGTCGGACCCGGCAAGGATCGCGGCACACCGCCTGCCGCAGCCGGGCCCGACGACGTGGGCACGTACTTACTGGCCCGGTTAGGACTCGCTCACGCACAGAGGTGGAACCAGGGGCGCCATTTGAGTACGCGTACTCAGGCGCCCTCCATCCCCCAGCCGCACGCTGGTGGCATGTTGTGGTCCGACCCCGAAGACGAGCCGCCGAAGGAACTCCGCGACATGCAGAACATGCTGCGGAGACTCGGCGTCCTCATGGCATTGGCGAGTGTGCTCGCCATACTCGTGGCCGGACTACGCTGACCGCATGACTGATCAGCCCCGCCGTCGGCTCGTCCTCGCCTCCCAGTCCCCCGCCCGACTGAACCTCCTGCGCCAGGCCGGACTGGACCCCGAGGTCATCGTCAGCGGCGTCGACGAGGACGCCGTCACCGCCCCCACCCCCGCCGAGCTCGCGCTCGCCCTGGCGGAGGCGAAGGCCTCCGTGGTGGCGGCGAAGCCCGAGGTCATGGGCGCGCTGGTGATCGGCTGCGACTCGGTCCTCGATCTGGACGGACAGGCCCTGGGCAAGCCCTCCGACGCCGAGGACGCCACGGCCCGCTGGAAGTCGATGCGCGGCCGTGCGGGCACCCTCCAGACCGGCCACTGCGTCTGGGACACGGTGAGCGGCCGGTACGCCTCCGCCACCGCCTCCACGGTCGTCCGCTTCGGCGACCCGACCGACGAGGAGATCGCCGCGTACGTCGCCTCGGGCGAACCCCTCTACGTCGCCGGGGCGTTCACCCTCGACGGCCGCTCGGCCCCGTTCATCGACGGCATCGACGGCGACCACGGCAATGTCATCGGCATCAGCCTGCCCCTCGTCCGGCGCCTGCTGGGCCAGTTGGGGACCTCCATCACGGACCTGTGGACCTGACCTAGGGGGTGTTTTGAAAGTCCTGTGCGGTGCCCGCGGTGTTCGGTGCGTGCCCTCGGCGTGCCGGACGAAGGCCCTCGTACTGGACGTACTTGGGTCTTTGGCCGGTGCGGCGAGGGTGCGTGCCGGGCGCCGCGGGTGCTGTGCGGGACTTTCAAAACACCCCCTAGGCGGGCGCGGCCCCGTTCGTGGGCTCCGGTCCGGGCTCGGGCCGCGCGTCGGCCGGCTCCTCCTGGGCGTCGTACGTCATCAACAGCAGCACGATCAGCCCCAGCACCACCACCATGAACAGGAACGCCGCCCAGCCCACCAGGCCCCAGGCGAAGGCCCCCAGCAGGCCGTGCACCACCGCCGCGCTGATCAGCAGCATCCGCCCGAGGCCGGCCGCGGGACGGTCCCGTAGCGCGACCAGAAGCGCGACCAGACCGCACAGCGCGAAGTACAGGCCGAAGGCCACCCCGCCGATCTTCGAGGACATCGACATCACATCGGGGTCCAGGCCCGCCAGGGACATGTCCTGGCGGTCGACCACCACGCCCAGGAACCACTGGACCGCCGCGATGCCGAATGCCTCGGCGAAGAGGACGACCGCCACCACCCACGCCACCGGTCTGCGCACCACCGGCCCCCACCCACTTCCGAGCGCTCTAGCGCCGTCCTAGCAGGACTGCGGTTACTCCAAGTACGTTCGAGACAAGCGAACGCTACTAACGGGTAAACCTCGGGACAAGGGTTCTGGGAGGGGCAAAGAATCGTTGGGCCATTCGTAGGGACTCCACAAAGAAACTGAGTGGCCCGCAGCACCTGATGACAGAGACCTTGACCACAACGGGCGGCTAGGGTTTCCGGGAGGAGTCCTTCGTACCGCGGTGCGACAAGGGATTTCGCGGGTCGAGCGAGCCTCGAATCACGCTCCGTGTGGGCAAGCTCACCATTGGGGACGGGTCGAAGTGCCGTGTCGGCAGTCCCTAAACTCGGCTTGTTTCAAGGAGGGAGCCTCAATCGTGCGCAAGGTGCTCATCGCCAACCGTGGCGAAATCGCTGTCCGCGTGGCCCGGGCGTGCCGGGACGCCGGTATCGCGAGCGTGGCCGTATACGCCGACCCCGACCGGGACGCTCTGCATGTCCGCGCCGCGGATGAGGCGTTCGCCCTGGGCGGTGACACCCCGGGCACGAGCTATCTGGACATCGAGAAGGTCCTCAAGGCGGCGCGCGAGTCGGGGGCGGACGCCATCCATCCCGGCTACGGCTTCCTCTCCGAGAACGCCGAGTTCGCTCAGGCCGTTCTCGACGCGGGCCTGATCTGGATCGGTCCGCCGCCGCAGGCCATCCGGGACCTCGGTGACAAGGTCGCCGCCCGGCACATCGCCCAGCGCGCGGGTGCGCCGCTGGTCGCCGGCACGCCGGACCCGGTCTCGGGCGCCGAGGAGGTCGTGGCCTTCGCCGAGGAGCACGGCCTGCCCATCGCGATCAAGGCCGCCTTCGGTGGCGGTGGCCGTGGTCTGAAGGTGGCCCGGACCCTCGAAGAGGTGCCGGAGCTCTACGACTCGGCGGTCCGTGAGGCCGTCGCCGCCTTCGGCCGTGGCGAGTGCTTCGTCGAGCGCTACCTGGACAAGCCGCGGCATGTGGAGACCCAGTGCCTGGCCGACCAGCACGGCAATGTCGTCGTTGTGTCGACCCGTGACTGCTCGCTCCAGCGCCGCCACCAGAAGCTGGTCGAGGAGGCCCCGGCGCCGTTCCTCTCCGACGAGCAGGTCGCCGAGCTGTACGCCTCCTCCAAGGCCATCCTGAAGGAGGCCGGTTACGTCGGCGCCGGCACCGTCGAGTTCCTGGTCGGCCTGGACGGCACGATCTCCTTCCTGGAGGTCAACACCCGTCTCCAGGTGGAGCACCCGGTCACCGAGGAGGTCGCCGGCATCGACCTCGTCCGCGAGATGTTCCGGATCGCCGACGGCGAGGAGCTCGGCTACGACGACCCGGCGCTGCGCGGCCACTCCTTCGAGTTCCGCATCAACGGCGAGGACCCGGGCCGTAACTTCCTCCCGGCGCCCGGCACGGTCACCGCGTTCAACCCGCCCTCCGGCCCCGGTGTCCGCCTGGACGCGGGCGTGGAGTCCGGCTCGGTCATCGGCCCGGCCTGGGACTCCCTGCTGGCCAAGCTGATCGTCACCGGCCGCACCCGCAAGGAGGCCCTGCAGCGGGCCGCCCGCGCCCTGGAGGAGTTCCAGGTCGAGGGCATGGCCACGGCGATCCCGTTCCACCGCGCGGTCGTCACGGACCCGGCGTTCGCCCCCGAACTCACCGGCAGCGAGGGCCCCTTCACGGTCCACACCCGCTGGATCGAGACCGAGTTCGTCAACGAGATCAAGCCCTTCGCCGCTCCCGCCGACGCCGAGACGGACGAGGAAGCGGGCCGTGAGACGGTCGTCGTCGAGGTGGGCGGCAAGCGCCTGGAGGTCTCCCTCCCGTCCTCGCTCGGCATGTCGCTGGCCCGCACCGGCCTCGCGGCGGGCGCCAAGCCCAAGCGCCGCGCGGCGAAGAAGTCCGGCCCCGTCGCCTCCGGCGACACCCTCGCCTCCCCGATGCAGGGCACGATCGTCAAGATCGCGGTCGAGGAGGGCCAGGAGGTCAAGGAGGGCGACCTGGTCGTCGTCCTGGAGGCCATGAAGATGGAGCAGCCGCTCAACGCCCACAAGTCCGGCACGATCAAGGGCCTGTCCGCGGAGGTCGGCGCGTCGATCACCTCGGGCGCGGCGATCTGCGAGATCAAGGACTGAGCCGTACGACATCCCGAGGCGCCCGGCGGACTGGAGCAGTCAGTCCGCCGGGCGCCTCGTTTTCCCCGTCCCCCGAGACGGCGGCCTCTACGGGGTGCGTGTCCAGCCCGTGCCGTGGCGGACGACGACGAGTCCGGCCAGGGCGAAGGCGACGGCCATCATCGCGAAGGACACGACGGTCAGGGGCATGATGCCGCCCGCGTACCCGACCACGTTGACCGGCATGGACAGGATCGGCAGCCAGGCCGCCCAGGGCGCGATCACCCGGCCGCGCAGCAGGGCGACACCGAGCAGGGTCGCCCCGAGGACGTGGGCGACGACGAAGTAGAAGGTCGGTACGGCGACCACCAGCCGCCCGTACGTGCCCTCCCCGGCCTTCGCCAGGGCATCCTGGCTCACCCCCTCCTCAAGCCCGCCCAGGGCGACCGCGTCCATCTCCGGCGCCGAGGCGATGGCCAGCAGACCGGTGCCGAACAGGACGAGCCCCCACCGCCCGAGCTTCGGCGAGTACCGCATCGCCGGCAGCCCCACGACCAGCGCGCCGACCACGATGGCGATCCCTCCGAACAGCCAGCACCACAGGCCCACTTCGGTGAGCGTGCGGTCGTCGGCGATGTCCCGGACGATCTCCTCCTCCGTGACCGGCGCGGGAAGGCCGCTCGCAGGTGCGCGATGGCATCCTGAAGGCAGAGCCGGGCCCGGATGAGAGCAGGTGGGAGCCATGGTGGGCGCGACCTCGCGCGGGACCGCGGAGAGTGGAGGTGCGGTGGCACCGCAGGTTGCTCCGCGCGCCATGCGCGCCGATGCCCGGCGCAACTACGAGCGCCTCCTCACCGAGGCCCGCACCGCCTTCGCCGAACACGGCACGGACGCTTCCCTGGAGGACGTGGCCCGCAGAGCGGGCGTGGGAATCGGCACCCTCTACCGCCACTTCCCCAACCGCCACGCCCTGCTGAGCGCGGTCTTCGAGGACGCGGTGAGCGACCTGCTCGCCCGGGCCCGGGAACTGAGCCGGGCGCCGGAGCCGTGCACGGCCTTGGTGACGTGGCTGAGGGAAATGGTCAAGCACGCGAGCGAGTACCGAGGCTTGTCGCGAGCCCTGATGTCCGTCTCGTACGACGACACATCGGCCCTGTCCCGCTGTAGCGACCCGATCAGGGAGGCGGGGGATGAGCTGCTGAGCAGAGCGCAGGAGGCGGGTGCGGTCCGCCCCGGCGTAGCGATCGGCGACCTCCTGCAACTGACCCACGCCATCGCATTGGCGGCGGAGGCGACCCCCGGGGATCCGGAACTGGCAGACAGGCTGCTCATGCTGACGCTACGGGGCCTCAAACCCACCTAGGGGCGCGGGGAACTGCGCGACCGGCCACAACGGACCAGCACCCGCGCACCCCACCAAGCCCCCACGACGCATAGGCGAACCTACCGCCGCCGAAGATCAGCAACCCGCGCCCGCTCGGACGCCGGCACCGGCTCCCCCAGCACCGCCGACCGAAGCCCCGCCGGAGCCGCCCGCCTAGGGCCCGGCACGGAACGCGCGCGTCGTGCCGGGACTTCGTCACCCCCCTGGCTCCCACTCGCCCCGGCCACGGCGATCTGCACCCCCTGATCGGCAAGGGCCTGCAGCTCGGTCTGGGCACGGTCGTCATGCGTGGGCGGCTCATCGGTCACCAGCCGCGTGATCACATCCGTGGGCACGGTCTGGAACATCGTGTCCGTACCGAGCTTGGTGTGATCGGCGAGGACGACGACTTCCGCCGCCGCCTGCACCAGGGCCCGGTCGACGGACGCCGAGAGCATGTTGGACGTGGACAGCCCGCGCTCGGCGGTCAGGCCACTGCCGGAGAGGAAGGCCCGGGAGACCCGCAAACCCTGGAGGGACTGCTCGGCACCCGAGCCGACGAGGGCGTAGTTGGAACCGCGCAGGGTGCCGCCGGTCATCACGACCTCCACCCGGTTCGCATGGGCCAACGCCTGGGCCACCAGCAGGGAGTTGGTGACGACGGTCAGCCCGGGCACCCGGGCCAGCCGACGGGCCAGCTCCTGCGTGGTCGTACCGGCCCCGACCACGATGGCCTCGCCCTCTTCGACGAAGTTCGCGGCGAGATCGGCGATGGCCGTCTTCTCGGCGGTCGCGAGATGTGACTTCTGCGGAAAGCCGGACTCCCGCGTGAACCCGCCCGGCAATACCGCACCGCCATGTCGGCGGTCGAGGAGTCCTTCTGCCTCCAGCGCGCGCACGTCCCGCCGTACGGTCACTTCGGAGGTCTGGACGACGCGGGCGAGCTCACGGAGCGACACGGCCCCGTTCGCTCGCACCATTTCGAGGATCAATTGGCGACGTTCTGCAGCGAACACGAAACTGACAGTAACCCCAACGACCGTCTGGTTTCAGCAGTTTGCGCCGAATAGCAGAACTTGTTCGCACAGGAGGGCGGGAAGTGGTATAGGAGCTACGCCCCGCGCCTATGCCGCACGCATGCTCGACAACTCCCCGTGACCAGCGGGGAGTCGGTTCAAGCCGTCAGACCTCGGCGCCGCTCTTACGGGTGTGCAGCTGCCGGGCGACCTCGGCGATCGACCCCGAAAGAGACGGGTACACGGTGAACGCGTTCGCGATCTGTTCGACCGTCAGATTGTTGTCGACGGCGATCGAGATGGGGTGGATCAGTTCCGAGGCGCGGGGGGACACGACCACACCGCCGACCACGATGCCGGTGCCCGGACGGCAGAAGATCTTGACGAAGCCGTCCCGGATGCCCTGCATCTTGGCGCGCGGGTTGCGCAGCAGCGGGAGCTTGACGACACGGGCGTCGATCTTCCCGCCGTCCACGTCCGCCTGCGAGTAGCCGACGGTCGCGATCTCGGGGTCGGTGAAGACGTTGGAGGAGACCGTCTTGAGGTTCAGCGGAGCCACCGCGTCGCCGAGGAAGTGGTACATGGCGATACGGCCCTGCATGGCCGCCACCGACGCGAGGGCGAAGACGCCGGTGACGTCACCGGCGGCGTACACACCCGGGGCCGTGGTCCTGGACACCTTGTCGGTCCAGATGTGACCGGAGTCGCGCAGCCTGACACCGGCCTCCTCCAGGCCGAGCCCGGCGCTGTTCGGAATGGCGCCGACGGCCATGAGGCAGTGCGAGCCGGTGATGACGCGGCCGTCGGCGAGGGTGACCTCGACGCGGTCGCCGACGCGCTTGGCGGCGGAGGCGCGGGAGCGGGCCATGACGTTCATGCCACGGCGGCGGAAGACGTCTTCGAGGACGGCGGCGGCGTCGGGGTCCTCACCGGGAAGGACTCGATCGCGCGAGGACACGAGCGTGACCTTCGACCCGAGGGCCTGGTAGGCACCGGCGAACTCGGCGCCGGTCACACCCGAGCCGACCACGATGAGCTCTTCCGGCAGCTCGTCGAGGTCGTAGACCTGGGTCCAGTTGAGGATGCGCTCGCCGTCGGGCTGGGCGTCGTCCAGCTCGCGCGGGTGACCGCCGGTGGCGATGAGGACGGCGTCGGCGACGAGGGTCTCCTCGGTGCCGTCGGCGGTCCTGACGATCACCTTGCGGGAGCCGTCGAGGGCCTGCATGCCGTCGAGCCGTCCGCGGCCGCGCATGACCCGGGCGCCGGCGCGGGTGACGGCGGCGGTGATGTCGTGCGACTGCGCGAGCGCGAGCCGCTTGACCCGTCGGTTGACCTTGCCGAGGTCCACGCCGACGACCCGGGCGGGGGTGTCGATGTGGGGGGTGTCGTCGGCGACGATGATGCCGAGCTCTTCGTACGACGAATCGAAGGTGGTCATCACCTCGGCCGTAGCGATAAGGGTCTTCGACGGCACGCAGTCGGTGAGCACCGACGCCCCGCCCAGGCCGTCGCAGTCGACGACGGTCACCTCCGCGCCGAGCTGGGCGGCCACCAGGGCCGCCTCGTATCCGCCGGGTCCGCCACCGATGATCACGATCCGAGTCACGTACTCCATTGTCCCGCACGTATCCCGGTGCTACGGCCCAGGGCCCCGCCCGAGACCCCACTGTTACGGGAGGGACTGCCGTTGCGCCCTGCCGTACCCTCTCCCCATGTCGCTCTACGCCGCGTACGCCGGCAACCTCGACGCGCGGCTGATGACCCGCCGCGCCCCGCATTCGCCGCTGCGCGCCACCGGCTGGCTGAACGGGTGGCGGCTGACCTTCGGGGGCGAGCAGATGGGCTGGGAGGGCGCGCTGGCGACGATCGTCGAGGATCCCTTCTCCCAGGTCTTCGTCGCGCTGTACGACATCGCCCCCATGGACGAGGAGTCCCTGGACCGCTGGGAGGGCGTGGGCCTGGGCGTCTACCGCCGGGCCCGGGTACGGGCGGTCACGCTGGAGGGCGAGGAGTCGGCGTGGGTCTACGTCCTGAACGGCTACGAGGGCGGCCTGCCGTCGGCGCGGTACCTGGGCGAGGTCGCGGACGCGGCGGAGTCGGCGGGGGCGCCGCACGACTATGTGATGGAGCTGCGGAAGCGGCCTTGCTGAGGGCTGGACCGGCCATAAACTCGGCTCATGCCGGTTCGCGCACCTACCAGACCTACTTCACCGAGCAGGCCGCCGCTGGGCGTGACCGGCTCGACGACCAGCAGCGTGCCGCGTTCGACAAGGGCATCTCGCTGCTGGCGCGTGACCCGTTTCCCGCCCTGTCCCGTCCCGTAAGCGCCACGGGCGACGACAGGACCATCCGGCTGACCCAGAACATCCTGGCCGAGTACACCGTCAGCATGGGCCGGTTGCTGATCTTCATCGTCGAGGTCTTCAACGACGGGGACGCCTTCGTCACCGAGGAATGACCGCCCTGCCCGCGGCGCGTTTCGTCGGAAACAACAAGACAACGATCGCCATCCCGTGGGCTCTGTCATCTACGCGCGTAGGCATTGACCGGCTACCCTCGTCGGCGTGAACGCATCTCTTCTTCCGGACGACATCCAGGGCGACCCTCACGCCGCCGCCGATGCCGCCGCCGCTCGCCTGCGCGAACTGACGGGCGCCGAGACCCACGACGTCGCCCTCGTGATGGGCTCCGGCTGGGCGCCGGCCGTGGACGCCCTCGGCGCTCCCGACGCCGAGTTCCAGGTCACCGAGCTGCCCGGGTTCCCGCCGCCGGCGGTGGCGGGCCATGGCGGCAAGGTCCGCTCGTACAAGATCGGCAACAAGCGGGCACTGGTCTTTCTCGGGCGTACGCACTACTACGAGGGCCGTGGCGTGGCCGCGGTCGCGCACGGTGTGCGTACGGCGGTCGCGGCCGGCTGCAAGACGGTCGTGCTGACGAACGGGTGCGGTGGTCTGCGGGAGGGCATGCGCCCGGGGCAGCCGGTCCTGATCAGCGACCACATCAACCTCACGGCGACGTCGCCGATCGTGGGCGCGAACTTCGTGGACCTGACGGATCTCTACTCGCCGCGGCTGCGGGCGCTGTGCAAGGAGATCGACCCCACGCTGGAGGAGGGCGTCTACGCCCAGTTCCCCGGCCCGCACTACGAGACTCCGGCGGAGATCCGTATGGCCCGGGTCATCGGGGCGGACCTGGTGGGTATGTCGACGGTGCTCGAAGCGATCGCGGCGCGTGAGGCGGGCGCGGAGGTGCTCGGTATCTCCCTGGTCACCAACCTCGCCGCCGGTATGACGGGCGAGCCCCTGAACCACGAGGAAGTCCTCCAGGCGGGCCGCGACAGCGCGACCCAGATGGGCTCGCTGCTGGCACAGGTACTGGGCCGCCTGTAAACCAGCAGACCTTTTTCGCCCCCGCCGCCCCTACCCGTCCCATCCTCCAGGGGCTGCCGCCCCTTCGACCCCGCCCCAGGGGGCTCTGCCCCCTGGACCCCCGCTCCTCAAACGCCGGAGGGGCTGATTTTCAGCCCGTCCGGCGTTTGAGGACGAGGCCGTTCAGGCCGAAGGGGGGTCTGGGGGCGCAGCCCCCAGTGGGGGTCTCCCCTCTGGGGGAGGGACGGGTAGGGGCGGCGGGGCGAACGAAACTCGCCGTCACCCCCACCGCGCCGCACGAACACACGAGAGGCTGACCCGACGTGCAAGACGATCTCATCGCCCGGGCCAAGGCATGGCTGGCCGAGGACCCCGACGCGGACACCCGTGCCGAACTCGCCAAGCTGATCGACGCCGAGGACACCGCAGAGCTCGCCGCACGCTTCAGCGGCACGCTCCAGTTCGGCACCGCGGGCCTGCGAGGCGAAATCGGCGCCGGCCCCCTGCGCATGAACCGCACGGTCGTCATCCGCGCCGCCGCCGGCCTCGCCGCGTACCTGAAGAAGCAGGGCCAGGAGGGCGGCCTCGTCGTCATCGGCTACGACGCCCGCCACAAGTCGGAGGACTTCGCCCGCGACACCGCCGCCGTGATGACCGGCGCCGGACTGCGGGCCGCCGTACTCCCCCGCCCCCTCCCCACCCCCGTCCTCGCGTACGCCATAAGGCACCTCGGCGCGGTCGCCGGCGTGGAGGTCACCGCCAGCCACAACCCGCCCCGCGACAACGGCTACAAGGTCTACCTCGGCGACGGCTCCCAGATCGTGCCCCCCGCCGACGCCGAGATCGCCGCCGAGATCGCCGCCATCGGCTCCCTCACCACCGTCCCCCGCCCCACCACCGGCTGGGAGACCCTGGACGACAGCGTCCTCGGCGCCTATCTCGCCCGCACGGACGCCGTCCTCGCCCAGGACTCCCCGCGCACCGCCCGCACGGTCTACACGGCCATGCACGGCGTCGGCAAGGACGTCCTGCTCGCCGCGTTCGCGCGGGCCGGCTTCCCGGAGCCCGCGCTCGTCGCCGAGCAGGCCGAGCCCGACCCGGACTTCCCCACCGTCGCCTTCCCCAACCCGGAAGAGCCCGGCGCGATGGACCTCGCCTTCGCGAAGGCCCGCGAGACGAACCCCGACCTCGTCATCGCCAACGACCCGGACGCCGACCGCTGCGCCGTGGCCGTGCAGCAGAACGACACCTGGCGCATGCTCCGGGGCGACGAGGTCGGCGCGCTGCTCGCCGCGCACCTCGTCCGACGCGGCGCGACCGGCACCTTCGCCGAGTCCATCGTCTCCTCCTCCCTCCTCGGCCGGATCGCCGAGAAGGCGAACCTCCCCTACGAGGAGACCCTCACCGGCTTCAAGTGGATCGCCCGGGTCGACGGCCTGCGCTACGGCTACGAGGAGGCCCTCGGCTACTGCGTCGACCCCGACGGCGTACGCGACAAGGACGGCATCACCGCCGCCCTGCTGATCACCGAACTCGCCTCCGGGCTCAAGGAGCGGGGCCGCACACTGCTGGACCTCCTCGACGACCTCGCCGTGGAGCACGGGCTGCACGCCACCGACCAGCTCTCGGTCCGCGTCGAGGACCTCTCCGTCATCGCGGACGCCATGCGCCGGCTGCGCGAGCAGCCGCCGACCGAGCTGGCCGGGCTGTCCATCACCCGCGCCGAGGACCTCACCCAGGGCACGGACAGGCTCCCGCCCACCGACGGCCTGCGCTACACCCTGGACGGCGCCCGCGTGATCGTCCGCCCGAGCGGCACCGAGCCCAAGCTCAAGTGCTACCTGGAGGTCGTCGTCCCGGTCGCCGACCACTCCGCCCTGTCGGCGGCCCGCGCCAGGGCCACCGACCTCCTGGAGGCGATCAAGCGGGACCTGTCGGCGGCGGCCGGCATCTGATCCGTAACACCAGCGACCGACGATGGGGTGCCCCCGCACGGAGGCACCCCATCGGGTGATTTCGGCGCGGCAGTTGACGCGGGCCACGCAACGACCCCACGCCGTACCCCCACAACGGCACGACCCCACGCTGTACCCCCACAACGGCGCGACCCCACGCCGCGGCCCCACAGCAGCGCGGCCGACGCCGTACCCCCACAACGGCGCGACCCGACACGGCACCCCCACAGCACGACCCCACGCCGCAACCCCACAACGGCGCGACCCCACGCTGTACCCCCACAACGGCGCGACCCGACGCCGTACCCCCCTACAGCGCGGCCCGGGCGACGACCATGGCCGCGACCCAGGCGACCGCGAGCAGCAGTGCCCACGGCCACAGCACGCGGCCGCGGTCGCGTACGTCGCTGTCCCCCGTGGGTCGCAGGGCGGGCTCGGTGCACAGGGCGGTGAGCTCGGCGGCCAGCCGGTCGTACGGATGCGTCAGCCCGCGCCGCCGCTCCAGCCACCTCCACCGGGGCGCGGCCACGGCCCAGGACCGACCGCCGCGCCACCGCAGCTTCAGCTCCATCGACCGGTGACGGGCGGAACGGAAGTCGTCCCAGGGAATGTGGACCACCTTGAACAGGCCGTTGATCCACAGCCCGGTCCGGTCGGCGGTGATCCGCCAGCCCACCTTCACCGGCATCCGAGCCGCACCGCACAGCCCGAGTACCAGGATCACGACCTGCTGCCACAGTGGAACCCCGGCATCGGTGAACGCGGCCCAGCTCAGCCAGACGCCCCACTGCGCCAGCAGCGCGGCCGCGAGCCAGTCCAGCCACCCCGCGCGTCGGCGCAGCACGGGCTGCGCAACCATCGCCACGTCGGCCGGCCCCTCCTCGGCCACCGGCGCGTCCCGCACCGGCCGCACCGGCCCGACCGACCGCTCGACGACGGGCAGCTCGTCCCGATCCTCGTCGGCACTGACGACGACGACCTCGGCACCGTCGTAGGGCAGCCCGTAGAGCACGGCTTCACGCAGAGGTCCCGGGGTGTCGTCGTCGAGCTGCTCAAGAAGCTCTTCGTCGTCCTCGTCGCCGTCGTCCTCCTCCTCGCCCTCCTCCTCGTCGGAGGTCAGCGGCAACGCGGAGACGGTGAACAGCGGCCGCAGCGCGGCCACGTCATCGGCGGCGAACACCTCGGTCCGGGCCGCGGGGTCGTCCCGTACCAGGACTCGCAGCACGGGCACGGGTGCCGACCGCAACCGCACGGCGCGGTACCGCCCGAGCCCGGCCGACACGAGGGCGGTGAGCCCGAGCCCGATCAGCAGCCACCCGGCCGAACCGGGAACCCCGACCAGCAAACCCCCGACCACCACCGCGACCAGTCCGACCACACCGAGCCACACACCCCGCCGCAGGGGCACGTCACCGCCCGGCACGGCCGCCGTGACACCCCCGGCGGCAGCCAGCGCACACGCCCGCTGCCGACGCCGGGCACGCAACCGCACCTCAGTCAGGCCGAGGGAGACCTGAGAGCCGAAGCTCAGGATGAGAGTGTGAACTCCAACCTGATAGTGCACTTGATAGCGTGAACCCCTAGATGAGAGTGATGGGGTCACCTTCGGGGGGTGCGCGCGTGTCGCCACGGCGATTAGCTCTGGTCACGGCTCCGCGGGCGGGCGAGGCGTTCGAGTCGTGGGTGGACCGTATGGCGCGCGTGAACCGGTGTCCGCCGGCCGAGGTCGCGACCATGATGGGGCTTGGCCTACGGGGGGCTTCCGCGGATGTGCGGCCCCCCTTGTTCGGGGTGCGGTCCGACAAGGTGGTCCGGCGAACGGTGTTCGCGGCGACGGGTGTGCCCGATGAGCGGGTGGACGCCATGCACCTGTCCGTCTTCGAAGGGGGTCCGTTGAGTGTGTCGGCGGTGCTCGCGGCGGGACGGGCGCGGCGGCCGTCTGCGGGGCAGGAGTGGGCGGCGGTGCACGGAAGCCGGGCGTGTCCGTGCTGTCTGCTGGTGTCCGGAGGGGTGTGGCAGCTGTGGTGGAAGCTGTCGTGTGCGGTGGTGTGCCCCGAGCACCGGGTGGTGCTGCTGGATCGTTGTCCGTCGTGCGGCTGGGTGCTGCGGTGGGGTGGGGAGCGGCCTCGGGTCGTGCCGGCGCAGTGGGTCAGGCCGCCGACCTGCTGTGCGAACTCCGTTCGCGGGAGGCCGTGCTCGCAGTGGCTGCCCGCGGTTCGTGTGAGCCGGGCGGATGGCGGGACGGTCGAGGCGCAGCGGCGGTGGCTGGACGTCGCGTGCGGGCGGGTGCGTCCGGGGCTGGGGGGCGCGGAGGTGGCGGCGGGTGAGTGGTTCGCGGCGTTTCGCGCGTGTGTGATCTTGTTGCGGCTGGGGCTGCCGAGGGTTTTGGGGCGTCTGCCGGATGTGCCTGGCTGGTGTGCACGGGTTCTGCTGGAGGAGCGCGTCGAGCGCGGTGCGCATGGTGGCCGGTTCGGGTGGGGTCCGGCGTCGGCCGTGGCGGCCGCGGCGTTCCTCACGGTGGTGATGCCCCTGCTGGCGGCCGAGGACGTGCGGGAGTTGTCGCGGCGGCTTGCGCCGCTGGTGCGGACGGCGGCGGACGAGGGGTGTCTGGCGGCTCGGCCGTTGGCGCGGCTCGCGGTGCCGGAGGTCTTCGCGGAGGCGGTGGCGGCACAGGTGCCGGTGGGACGTTCGGCCAGGAGTCCATGGGAGAAGGGGAGTTCGCGGTGAGCGGGGACACGGAAGTGCCGGAACCGTCGGATGCGTCGGTCCGGGAGATCGACCTGGTGCGGGTGCGGTACGTCGATGCCGAGGGGGTCGAGCATCTGGTGCGGCTGGAGGAGGCGGCCGGCGTACGGTTCGAGGACGGCCGGATGGTGCGGGCCATTCCCAGCCACCGGGACCAGGGGCACATGCCGGGTCAGTACTGGGCGGCGAAGTGGGGTGACTTCGCCGAGTACGAGAGCGTGCTGGAGTCGAAGTGGCTGACGCTGCTGGACTTCGATCCGCGGGTGTCGGCTTTCGTCACGCAGCCTTTGGAGTTCGACGCCATCGACGCCCGGGGAGCGTGGCGGCACACGCCGGATGTCTTCGCGCGCCGCTGGGACGGCAGCGTGCTGTTGCTGGACGTGAAGAACCCCGAGCTGCGGGATGACCCGAAAGTGCTGCTACAGGAGGAGCGCACTCGCCGTGTGTGTGAGCGGCTGGGCTGGGAGTACGCGATGGTGTCGGAGCCGAGCGGGCAGCTGTGGGTGAACGTCGATCTGCTGTCCAGTGCCCGGCGCCCGCTGCATCTGGGTGCGGATCTGGTGCCGCGTCTGCTGGAACTGGCCCGTGAGCCGGTGGAGATCGGGGAGCTGATGCGGTTCATGGAGTTCCCGGATCTGGCTCGCGGGGTCCTGTACCACTTGATGTGGCATCAGCGGATCGTCACGGACCTGGACCGTCCACTGCGGGATACGACGCTGGTGAAGACCGCGGCGGAGGTGGGGGCATGACGGCTGACGGCGCGGTGCGGCTGCGGCAGGGAACGCGGCTGTGGCTGGACGACGAGGTGCACACCGTGACCGGGGTGACCGACGACGGGGTGCGACTGCGTTCGGAAAGCGGAGCGTGGACCGTGATCGGTGTGGGGCACCTGCTCTCTGACCCCACCTTCCGCCCCTGCGACGACAGCGAGGTCCCCGAGGGTGAACCCAGCGGTGAACAGGACGCTGTGGAGCGGAAACTGTGGCTGGATGCCGCCGCGCTCTTCGACAAGCTGAGTGACAAGCAGCTGGAGGATCTCCAGAGCGCCCAGGAGCACCTCCTGGAGATGACCACCGGCTATCGCAGCGGGGATCCGGAGAACGAGCGGCCCGACGAGCCGAGGCCGGAGTACGCCCCGGCCCTGCCGCTGGTCCAGCGGGTACGGAGCAAGGCGCGGGAGCTGGGCTACAGCGAGCAGCAGATCTGGCGCCGGCTGCGCCGGTGGCGGGAGGAGGGCCCGTGGGGGCTGGTGGACCGGCGCAGCCACCGCCCCTCGGATCCGCTGGCGGGTGTGGATCCCCGGCTGATCGACGCGATTCTCACCCAGCATCATGTGACGGAGGCCGATGACTCGACCGGCAGCCTGAACCGGCTGCGGCGCCGGGTGGAGCGCCGTCTGGCCGACGTCCACGGCCCGGACACGGTGAAGATGCCGTCGCAGAAGTCGTTCAACCGGTACGCGGCCGCTCTTCTGCCCGGCCTCTACACCACCGGACAGGCCACGACGCGCCAGTCGGTGGCGAACCGGCCGGACGGGTACTACCGACCGATCACCGCCGGCCGTCCCGGCGAGCTGGTGATGATCGACACCAGCTGGCTGGACGTGCGCGCCTACGATCCGGTCGAGGACGTCGTCTTCTCGGTGGACCTGACGATCGCCATCGACGTGTGCACCCGCAGTCTGCTGGGGTGGCGTCTGGTGCCCAAGGGCACGAAGGCGGTGGACGCGGGCCTGGTGATCGCGGACGCGATGATGCCGGAACCGATGCGTCCGGGCTGGCCCGACGGGCTGCGGCACCGGATGCTGCGGCTACCGTGCGAGCCGCTGCTCGCGCGGGACGAGCGGTTCGCGGCCGCCGCGGCCCGCCCGGTGATGTTTCCCGAGAAGATCGTGATCGACCACGGCAAGGCGTTCGCCTCGCAGGCGGTGAAGAACGTGTGCCGCCGCTACGGGATCACCATCCAGGACACCCGCAAGTACCGGCCCACCGACAAGCCGCAGGTCGAGGCCGCGTTCAAGACGATCAGGAGCCAGTTCTCCGAGCACATCGCCGGCTACAAGGGCAATCACGTGGTGCACCGGGGCCGGGACGTGGACGCGGTGGCCCGCTGGACGATCGAGGAGCTGGAGGAGTTCTTCGCCGAGTATGTCGTCGCGGTCTACCAGAGCCGCCGGCACAAGGGGTTGGTGCTGCCGGGCTTCCCGGAGATCAACCTGTCGCCGAACGACGCCTACCGGCTCGCCGTGCACCGCTGCGGCTACATCGCCGCCCCGCGCGATGCCAACCTGTTCCTGGAACTCCTGCCCATCCACTGGTGCACGATCACCAACCGACGCATCCAAAAGGACTACCTGCACTACAGCGCGCCCGTCCTGCGCGCCCACAACGGCACCAAGTCCCCCTACCCGCAGGCAAACGGCACCTGGCCGGTCCGCTACGACCCGCGGGACGTCACCCAGGTCTACTTCCACGACCCCTACACCGGCGTCTGGCACACACTGCGCTGGAGCCACGCGCTGACCGGCCTGGAGCCGTTCACCGACATCACCCTGCGCCAGGTCAAGCAGGAACTGCGCGCGCGTGGCCGCGACCCGCAGGACCAGGAAGCCGTCCTGGACGCGCTGCTGGACCTGCAGAACCGCACGGACGCCGCCGAGGCGTCCACCGCCCGCTCCCGCCGGGCACGCGCCCGCGACGCCGAATGCGCCAGAGCCGCGGCCCGGGACAGGGCCCGCACCGAACTCGTCGACTCCGCCGCCGACACCCCCGTCACAGAACCCCGCCTGCGGGCCGTGCCACCGCTGCCGCCCGGGAACGAGAACGAGGAAGAGGTCACGATCGACTTCGACGCCCTGCCCTCGTACGAGGTGTGGGGCGGCCGCCCGGAGAAGGACGGCACACCGTGATGGCCGCGCCGCCCGTCGGCGCGGGCGACTGTCTGCATCCCGGGCTGGCCGAACCCCGGACCAAGGAGGACTGGTTCGGGTACGTGTTCTACGAGCCGCCTTCGCGGCCGCTGCTGCCGCCGTACGAGGTCTACCTGGCCATGGACGAGGATGATGCTGAGCGGCGTCGCCTGAACCGCAGCCGCAACCGCTACCACAGCGCCCTGGTGCTGGCCTGGACACCGGCCGTGCGGCACTTCGAGACCGAGATCACGGAACTGCTGGCCGCCAACGAGATGGCGCCGCCCGGCGCCCGGCTCGGCCTGCTCATCGACGGTCCGCCGACGGTCGGCAAGTCCACCCTGGTCAAGATGATCGCCCGGAAGTTCGAGCAGGAACTACGGGAGGACTTCCCCGAACGGTTCGCCCCCGACCGGCTCGGCGACTACGTCCCCGTCGTCTACATCTCGCTCACCGACCAGGTCACCCCCAAGCAGATCTCCCTCGCGATCGCCCGCTACCTCAACGTCCCCACCAGCGGCACCAAGGACACCATCGACGACCGCGTCCTGACCGCCCTCACGGCGTGCGGCACCCAGCTGATCGTCTTTGACGACCTGCACTTCCTGGACTGCTCCTTCAAGGAAGGCCGGGCTTCCAACGACCACATCAAGTTCCTCGCCAACCACGCCCCGTGCACCATCATCGGCACCGGTGCCGACCTCGAGAACAGCCCGTTGCTCAGCGAGGGCGGCCCCGCCATCCCCCGCAAACGCTCCGGCCGCACCAGGACTCCGGCTCCGGCCGGCGACGTCCGGACCCAGACCGCCGGCCGCTTCAACCGTCAGGAACTCGCGCCCTTCGCCCTCGACAGCGACGACGGCATCCTCCAGTGGGTCGGCGTCATCCGCTCCTTGGAGAGGTCGCTCGCCCTGTACCGGCACGAGGAGGAGAGCCTGACCCGCCGGCACTGGCGCTACCTGCACGAACGCACCGACGGCAGCATCGCCGGCCTGCACGCCCTCATCCGCCGCAGCGCCGTACGCGCCGTCCAGCAGGGCACCGAGGCCATCACGCGCGAGGTCATGGACTCCATCGTCCTGTCGTACGCCCACGAACGCGCCTACGCCAAGGTCACGGATCTGAAATCCCGCCAGAACGCGAGGCAGGCGAAGCAGAAGCAGGACGGTAAGCGGGCCGCGGCTGACGGAAGTGCGTAAGGGGGCCGGCCGCACACGGCCCGATGCGCGCATGCAGGATCGGCGCCATGTCCCATCACTGCGCCGTCTCGCCCTGGTGCCCGAGCCGTACCCCGGTGAGTCCCTCCTGAGCTGGGTCGACGCGCTGGCCCGCCTGAACCGCGTCGGCCGCTTGCACGCCCTTCGCCTCGCGGGCTTCGCCCGCCCCGATGTCTCCGGGTACCGGCCTACCGTGCACTTCGGTGCCTCTCTCACCGGGAAGACGACAGCGCGCGTGCAGACCGCCACCGGACTGTCCGCCGCCCGGCAGCAGGCGATGACGCTCGCGCACTACGCCGGTGGCGTCCTGCCCGCGTTTCCCTCTCCCCCGCACTGGCGGACCGCCGCCATCGGGTTGGCCCGCCTTCATCTCGCAATGTCCGTGCGGTCGCGCGCGTGCCCGGCGTGTCTGCGCGAGAGCGGCGGGCGCTGGCTGCTGCGCTGGCGCCTTGTCTGGTCCTTCGCCTGCGTCCGCCACCGCGTCTATCTCCTCGGCGCCTGCCGCGGCTGCGGCAACGCTCTGCACTGGGTCGGCCCCGGCCCGGCGGACGCGGTCGTGTGCGGCCAGTACGACCGAAGCGGCCAGGGACACGTCTGTCTCCGGGGCATCTCCCGCATGCGTCCTCCCCGGCTGTCCGACCCGCATCTGCTCCAGTGCCAGCGCTGTCTCGACCACCTCGTCGACAACCCGCACGGTGACGGCGGCCGGGACATCCTCCGGTCTTTGCATACGGCGCTGGAGGGCATCCGCATCGGCTACGACGACGCCCCGCCGCTTCCGGACACCGACGTCGTCCTCCACCGGCGCTGGCACGGCCATGGCGGGGCCCTGTGGTACCAGAACGATCCACTGCTGACGGCCGCTCTCATCAAGATCGCGACAGCGGGCGGTCTCAGCGCCTCTCAGCAGGCCCGGACACAGGCCGACATGGCCTCGTGGTCGGCCGACGGCCTCCTTCCCCCGGGCACCGGCGCACCACCGGCCAACCGCTTCGGCGGCACGTGCCGCGCGATCGCCTGCGCGGCCTGGGTACCGCCCGGCCAGGGACACGTGGTGAAGACACAGGTCCTGTGCCCCGCACACGCGGATCACGTCATCACACGAGGCGCCGCAGACCTCATCGCCCGGCGCTTCACCTGAGCACCGCTCGATGACGAAAGCCGTGGCCCGGCGGAACGGGCCACGTAACCCTCGTGGTTGTGAGCGGTCCGTCAGCCAGGCGGCCCCGCCCCGGGCGTGTCCCACAGTACGGACCGGGCGGCGATACGCACGAGGGCGGACACCGCGGCAGGCGTCCCGTTCTCCAAAGTCCACGACAGCGGCGGCTGCCACGGCTGCCCCTGTGTCTCGTGCACGGCGTCGATGACGGTGCTCTCCATCCGGTCGAGCAGACCGGCCACCGTCTTGCGGTGTGTGACGTCGCGGATGATCAGGACGAGCTGCTGCAGCAGGCGGCGCGAGGCCTCGTTGTGCGAGATGTCGGCGGGGGTCAGCAGCGCCTGGACGCGGCGCTGGACGTGAACAGCCTCCTCATCGCCCACCAGTAGCGCCGGCATCTCCGCCACCGGGAATCCGCACACCGTCGCCCCAAGGCGCCGTGCGCCGCGGCCGTTCCGCGCCGCCGGGCGCACGCAGTGCGTGCGCTGTCCGGCGCCGGTCGCCTCCAGACGCCAGTACAACCTGAGGCCGCAGCGCGGACAACGGTCCACCAGATACACCAGATGGTCCGCGCACAGGAAGGTCCACTTCAGCCGCCAGCCGAGCAGCCACCGGCCGCCCGACGCCTCGACGCACAGCGGGCACGCGGCCGAGTGATCGCGGCGCAGCCACGGCTGGCTCACGCGCGCACCCTGACCCATGCGCCCATTGTCCGCAACGAGCTGCGGCAGCGCCGTCGGCGCGTAGAAGGCGAACAGCATCCGCTCCACCTGCGCCGGTCTCAGTCCCGTACGCCGCCGCAGTCCTTCCAACTGCTCCGGGCTCAGATGGAACTGGTGGGTGCTGAAACTCGCGCTGCCCGGCAGTCCCAGGGTCCGCAGGGCCGCCGCCCGCGACACCCGCAGACTCGCCGCGACCGTGTCGACCCAGCTGACGAACGCCTCCCCCGGAAACGGGGCCGGAACCACCCCGAGCCGCCGGACCGGCTCCTCCTCAGCCACGGCCCGCCCCTCCCCGTCCCTCTTCCCCGGCGTCGCTCTCCACGAGGGGGCGCGCCGGGTTCTCGCCCTTGCGGGGCAGCCACGTCATGCGGAAGTCCGGATGCCCCGCGTAGGGCAGCAGCAGACACCGTACGGCGTACCTCAGAGACCTGCCCTCGCGTGTACGGGCAGCGGTGGCCGCGCAGGCGTCCAGGATCAGCCGCTGGGCCTCGATCCGCTGCCGAAGCAGATCGTCGTCCTCTTCGCCCAGGCGCTGTTCCTCGTCACGGAGGCGCGCGTCGAGGAACCTCAGGCACGGCTCGGTGAAGGCGTCCTGCCCGGTGTGTTCGCGGGACCGAGCCTGACGGGTGAACGCCTGCGCGTGCCGCGAGCAGTAGGTGTCCCAGCCGTCGGTGTCGCCCAGCACGACGCCGTGCCCGGCCGGCACCCAGGCGGTGCAGCCGCTGTGACGGCAGCGGCCGCCGAACCGGTTTGCTGCCAGTTCGACCTCGCCCTGCTGCCCGGACTGCCTGGCGCCCCAGTTCGGCCGTGCGTGTCCGCTTCCGGCCTTCTCGCCATCGGCGATGTCGGGGCCGGCCTCGGTGGCGATCTTCACAGCGGCGGCCACGAGCAGAGGGCGGTACCGCTCGCCGCTTCCGCCGGGCGCGAGATAGCGGTCCCAGGCCCGGTGGACCGCCTCGTCGGTCGCGGGCAGCCGAAGGGGACGCACCGGCGACCACGCGTCCTGCACCGAGCGGTACAGCGCCCCGAGGACGTCCCGTGCCTCCTCCGGCGTCGTGGCGTGCGGGCCGTCGAGCAGGCAGTCGATGTCCCGCTGGCAGGCCAGGAGCCGGGGGTCGCGGACCGGCTTGCCCCGCATGCGGCGGATGTCGCGCCCGCACGGCTGTGCTGGGGTACGCAGCCCCAGTCCCCGGGAGGCCCCGGGACAGATCCAGGACTGCGGATCACCGGGCCACACCCGGTGCAGGGCGGAACCGCAGCCGGAGCACTGCGAGATCAGGTAGCTCTGGTGCCGCACGCACGCGAACGACCAGACGAGCCGCCATTTCAGGAGCCAGCGGCCACCGTTCTCCCGCAGGCACGACGGACAGGCGTTGGAGTGCTTGGGCAGCACCGTCCGCTGCCGGTACCGCCACGCGGCCCAGGCCCCGTACTCCTTCGCGTCGTCCGGCGGCAGCGGCTCAAGCGCACTGCCCGCGTAGTGAGCGAGCGTCATGCTCCGCAGCCGCTGCCCCGTCACCCCGGTACTCTGGCTCACCGCACGCAGGACCGCGTCGCTGACGCGGTAGCCGAACACGGCCGACACCGTGCTGGAACTGATCAGACCCGCCATGCGCAGCGTCTCGGTCCGGGAGACCTGGTTGAGCCGCGCGAGCGCGTCCCCCCAGCTCAGCAGAGACTCACCGGGAAAAGGGTCGGGTACGAGCGCGAGCCGGCGTGGACTCATGTCCCAGGCTCCCGCCGCGGCGTCGCGGATTCGAGCAGACGGCCTGGAGCGACGCCCAACCCCTGAGGCAGGGCAAGGATCGTCAGCAGCGACGGATTCCGTTTGCCGTGCTCGATGCCGATG
This sequence comes from Streptomyces sp. P17, assembly GCF_032436805.1. Taxonomy (NCBI): domain Bacteria; kingdom Bacillati; phylum Actinomycetota; class Actinomycetes; order Kitasatosporales; family Streptomycetaceae; genus Streptomyces; species Streptomyces sp. P17. The sequence continues at coordinate 24,045 of NZ_JAVRBF010000063.1, forward strand.
ACCATGCGGGCGGACAGGTCGGCGGCTTCGGCGAGCGCTTCGACGCTCATCCCGCAGCTCTCCCGGGCGTCACGGACCGCGAAACCGAAAGCCTGCAGTCGTGGGTGGGGAGCGTTGCACCTCGTGATGTCAGCAGGCACACCGAAGAGATGACCATGAACGATAGTGCAGTATCGATGAGTCAGCTCCTGCGTCACCCCATCGCCGCGGAACGCGGCATCCCGCGGCCTGAGCAGTGGAACCCGGCACCCACCCGACGCGACAGCCAGGCCCTCAACCCGCACGCACCGAGAACCCCACCCGAACAAACCGAAAGGTCCGCGAAAAGCTGACGGGCCCTCACGAAAGTTCGAGGCCAGAGCTCACCTTCCGCACTCGCGGGTCAAAGCCGTCCCCAGCAGCTCGACGCGATGCGAAGTCGTTCGGGCGCTGACACCGAGTATGCCGAAGATGAGATCACGGCCCATCGTCGCGCCCACCAGCGTATTGACCGGTCCGAACGAGGCCGCCATCGGCGTGACCGCGGTTCCGGCCGCGGCCTTCGCCTCCTGGAGCGACGCGAGGAAGGCCGGGACGTCGGCGGGCCGGATCAGCGGGCCGCTCGACCCCACCCGGAGGCCGCAGCCACCCGTGATCATCGACACTCCGCGCTCCAGACACGCCTGGGCGCACAGTTCCGGCAGCGACGCGGGACGGTCGGCCGCCACGACGAGGAACCCGCCTTCGCGCAGGTACGGCACCAGCGCCTCGCTGGTCATGATGGTCTCCATGACAGCGGTCGGCTCCGCTTCGGGGAGGCGCTCACGCACCCACTCGCGGGCCACATCGACCTTTGCCCGTCCGACGTCACGACGCCGGTAGAGGTACTGGCGGTTGAGGTTCTCCAGCGCGACCCGGTCGCCGTCCACGAGCGCGAGTCCGCCCACGCCCGCACCCACGAGCTCGGCCAGCACCGCGCCGCCGATGCCGCCGACGCCGAGAACGGTCACGTGCGCCGCGCGCAGCCGTTCCTGTGCCGCGCCGGCGTCCAGGCCCAGGGCCGCGAAGTACTCGACCTGGTTCCGCCAGGCGGACGACTGCCACGAGCGGTCGAACGGTGCGACGACGAGGCGGAGCCGAAGGAGCGTGCGCACGATGGCGTCCGTGTTCCCTCCGCTCGGCACCGGGAGGCCGAGCGGGTCGTCGGAGACCGCTTCGAGCCATGCGAACATCGCTTCGGGGCAGCGCCGGACCAGCAGTACCTCGTCGGAGAAGACGCGCAGCTCGTCGCCGTCGCGGGACCAGGTCGCCGCAGGCGAGAGCACGTAGCGGTCGCTTCCGTCAGCCATCCCTGGCCTTCCTTCGTAGCGAGATCACCGTTTGCCGTGGGTCATGGAGAATCGGCGCTCCAGCTGAACCGGGGGAAGCGCACGGCGTCCATCGACGGCCAGGGCCGGCCCTCCAGTGCCTCTCGCTGCAGCCAGTGGCCCCGGAGCCGCAGCAGCGGCAGGACCGGGCACTGCTCGCGCACCGCTCGCCGCAGCTCGTCGGCCGCTTCCTCGTCGTCCGGGTCCTCGGACAGCCGGCGCAGCAGCGGCGCGAGGACCGGATCGCGGCGCGCCGGGTCGAGCAGGTCCAGGGCGCCGATCGGATCCTCGAAGAGCGGGCCCCGCAGGGCGAGGAGCAGGTCGAAGGACTGTGCCGAGCCCGAGACGAAGTCGGCGGGTGCCAGCTCGACCTCGACGCCGAGGTTCTCGGTCAGCTGGGCCGCGACCTCTTCGGCCACGTCCAGGTTGGGGTAGTAGTCCCAGTACCCCAGGCGCAGGCGTTCACCGGCGCCGGCGGTGCTGGGCGGTGCCTCGACGTGGTGGTCGGGCGCCGCCGACTCCACGCCGTTCCAGCACCGTGCGACCAGGCGGTCGTAGCGGATCGCGCCGAGGAGCCGGCGGCGGAACTCCGCGTCGCCCACCGCCGACCCGCTGTCGGGGACGATCTCCAGGCACATCTCGATCGCGGTCGGTGCCGTGTGGAAAGCCCGGCTGTCCGCGAAGTCCGGGACACGGTCGAGCGGAAACGCCGTCGCGCACGTCACGTCGACCTCGCCCCGCAGGAACCGCTCCGGGGCACCGTGCGGATCCCGGCGTACGAGCACCCGCACGGGTGGTGTGCCGGCCCTGACGGGTTCGAGCCAGTACTCGTCGTCGGTGGTGCGCACGGCACGCTCGTACGCGCCCGAGGACAGCTGTCCGCACGGCGAGACCGGAGCGAGGTCGACGCTCTGGAGCAGGCCGGGGAGGTGCGGCACCGGGCGGCGGAGCTCGATGACGAGCGTGTCCTTCGAGGTGCGGACCGCGCGGATGTCGAGCAGGAACCGCTGGAGCGACGGCACCGTGAGCGCGGTCCGGATCGCCCGGGCGTGATCGCTCGCACGCACCGGGCTCCCGTCGGAGAAGGACGCGCCCTGCTGGACGCGGTAGTGCTGGCTGAGCCCGTCGTCCGTGACCCAGACGAGGTCGAGCCGGCTGTGCTGGCTCGCCGCGGCGAACCAGCGGCTCAGGTAGTCGCCTCCCGTGGGTCCGTGCCATCGGATCGGGTCGTCGTCCACCTCGACGACGACGGGGCGCATGGCGCTCACGTGGTCAGGAGGGGGCTGTCGGCCGGCGGCGGAGTCCGCTCAGGGGCGTCCGGCGAGGCGTCGATCCGGGCACACAGTCCCGCCACCGCCGTGGCGACCTCGCGCAGCCGCCCGGGGTCGACCTGGGCGAGGAGTGCCTCGCGCTCTTCGGTCCCGCGCGGCATGAGGGCCTTGAACATCTTGGCCTGCCCCGGCGTCAGACGGAGGGTCGACACCTCCGCCTCGCTCGCGCGGTACACGACCACGACGGTCGGACGGTCCAGCTCCGGCTCCCAGGTGATCTCCCGCGGGTCGGAGACCATCGCGACGACGTCGACGTCGAGGTCCGCGGTCAGGAAATGCGGCTTCTCCCCCACGACGGCGGGCCGCCGGTACACGTTGACGAGTTCTTCCTCGACCTCGTCGCCGCGGAACCCCGCGAGCATCGAGTCGTACGTGAACAGCGCCCTGGCGGTGCGCGCGTGCGCGCCGTCCAGCTTCGCCAGGATCTCGCCGAGCGATTCCTCGACCGGCATGTCGGACCGCTCCAGGAGTGCGTCGATGACTTCCACGTACGTGAGCCCCGCGCCCTGCTTCAGGAACCGCAGCAGGTGGTAGTAGCGGCGCGTGAAATACCGCGAAAGGCGCAGCACGTCCTGGTAGTACTCGTATTCCCGGTTTCCGCTGCGGATGAAGCTGAAGCCGGTGAAGATCTCCGCCTCTTCCTTGATGAGCGCGCGGACGTCCGGCGGTAGGAAGGTCCCCATGACGTCGAGTTCGCCCTTGAGCGGTTCGAGTTCGGCCCGGTACTCATCGGTGATCTCGGCACCGGGAAGCGGCTGGAGCACGCTGAGGTCGCTGTTGACAGCCCCGTAGGCGATTGCGTCGAACACGACCTCCAGGGACTTCTCCAGGTCCTCGGCGGCTTCTTCCGGGTAACCGACGATCGTGTTCGTCTCGAACTGGATGCCGACTTCCTGGGCGGACCGGAAGAACTCGTAGGTCCGCTTCGTCGAGGGCATCTTCAGCATGGACTTGAGGATCTTCTCCGATCCCGCGTCCGTGCCGCAGAAGATGTTGAAGCACCCCGCATCGGCCATACGCCGCAGAAGGGACGGATTGACGTTGTCCGGCCGGACCGCGCAGCCCCACTCGAAGATGTCGTTGTGCTCGGCGAAATAGGACACGAACTCGTCGAGATACGTGCGCTTGTTGGCGAAATTGTCGTGCAGGAAGTTGAACTGGGTGACCCCGTAGGTGCGGTGCAGGAACCGCAGCTCTTCGAGGATGACCGCGGGGTCCTTGATCCGGAAGTCGCGGTCCCAGAACGTCGACGTCATGCAGAACTTGCACGAATAGGTGCACCCGGAGCCGATGTGCACATCGAAGATGTGCGGGGTCGAGAGCCGGATGTAGTCGCCCATCGGGACGGCGTCGTACGCGGGCATCGGCACGAGGTTCAGGTTCGTGGTCGGCTGCGGCCCGCTGGACACGACCTGGCCGTTCTTGCACGACCAGAAGCCGCGCACCTCGGCGGGGTCGGTCCCGTCGGCGAGGGCGTCCGCGAGAGCGGTGATCGCGAGCTCTCCCTCGCCGCGGCACACGAAGTCGACGCAGTCGGCGAAGCGCGGGAGGGCGTCGGGGAAGACACCGAACGTCCCGGGTCCACCGAGCAGCACCGTGACATCGGGCCGGAGCAGCTTGACCCGGCGCCCGACGAGAAGGCACGACGGGAGGGTGTCCGCGAGGCAGGTGAGGCCGAGCACGTCGGGATCGGCGGCGAGCAGACGCTCGCAGGTCTGGTCGAGCCAGTCGGCGTCACCGGGCTCGAAGGCACCGATCCGGTGCTCGTACTCCAGGTCGACGACGACGGTGGGGTGGCCATGCGCCATCAGGGGCGAGGCAATGCAGAGAAGTCCGAGAGGGACGAAGAACGGGGAATTGACGTCGGAATTGATCAGGGGCCGGCCCAGCGTCACGCGAACATTCCGCGTGGACGACCGGACCGACACCTGGCCCTCCCCGGCGAACGAGAGGGCCAGTCGTTTCGGAGTCGCCATCAGATGCGATCAGCAGCGCCGCGCGACGATGGCGCCCAAGGTGGCCGATGACAGGGAGATGAGCTCCACGTCATCGACGAGGTCAAACCCTTCACCATCGGTGAAAAGCACCATGTCCGGCTCCGCCTCGGTCATCGCGATCACCGGACGCTCCTGCAGTTCCTGCATCATCGTTGTCCTTTCTTCACCTCGACTGGCACCAACCTCTCCATCCCATACAGATCTTGAGGTCCTGTCAATGGTGAGTGCACACATGGTCCGGCGCGGCATCCGATCCCGGTTCCCGCCGACGAACGGAGGGACTGCCGCCGGCCGATCGATTCCGCTCCTCCCCCGGCCGTCGGCGCGGCCGGCCACGAATGCCCTGGCCAGGACCCTTGTCACGCCGGAGCGTGGAGGAGCACCTCGCCGCTCCGGATCGAGGGCATTCTGCGGCGCGGGAGCCGCTGACGGCCCGAGCGGTTGGGCGATTTCGCATGGCCGAAATCCCGCTTCGGGCACGTGCCCCGATCTCCGCCGGACGACGGATGCAGTGCCTTCCTGCCTCTTGTAGGGCTTGATCAATTCTGGGTAGGGTGCTTCGGGTCCGGAACAGTGCCAAACGGAGAGGTCAATCGTTCGACGGTTCCCGCCTTCAGCCGGCAAGGACCGGGTATGGCTGGTTTTCCACCCTGTGGCGCAAAAAGATCGAGCACCGGAATTCGCAGGCCGCGGAAGCCGATTCGGCGATCACACCATTCAGCGGGCATCGGCCCCCATTGTTCACGTGTCTTCCGTTATGAGACATTCGGAACGGAGCTAGGATTGTGACGTATTCGCAGGCCAACGTTCCCGATCTGGAATCCAGGGCAATCCCGTACTTTCCGATGCCCCGGGCGTCCGATTGTCCGCTGGATCCGGCACCCGAGCTCGCCGAACTGCAGGAGCAGGCGCCGCTGGTCCGGGTCCGGCTGTGGGACGGCAGCACCCCGTGGCTGGTGACCCGGCACGCGGAGCAGTGCGCGCTGCTGTCGGACCGCCGGGTCAGCGCGGACTGGATGCAGCCGGGCTACCCGTTCCACACCCAGTTCCTGCGCGACCACCACGGCGAAGGCCAGTTCCTGACCGCCATGGAGGGCCCCGAGCACCTCCGGCTGCGCCGGATGATCGCCCGGCCGTTCACCCCCCGCATGGTCGAGAAGCTGCGGCCCACGATCCAGCAGGTCGTCGACGACCGCATCGACGCCCTGCTGGCCGGACCGAAGCCGGCGGACTTCGTGTCGGAGTTCGCCCTGCCGATCCCGTCCAGGGTCATCTGCCACGTGCTCGGCGTCCCCTACCAGCACCACGACTTCTTCCATCACGCCATCAGGGCGGTGACCGAGAGCGACGTCCCGGCCGACATCGCAAGCAAGTCCGAGCGCGAGCTGTACCACTACTTGGCCAAGCTGATCGGCCAAAAGCTCGCCCACCCCGATGACGGCCTGCTGTCCCAGCTCGCCACCGAACGGCTGGCCACCGGCCAGCTGAACCGGCACGAACTGGTGATGCTGATCCTGTTCCTGTTGATCTCGGGGCACGAGACCACGGCCAGCATGATCGCGCTGGGCACGCTGGCCCTCCTGCTCCATCCCGACCAGATCGCCGTGCTGCGGGACGCCGACGAGGCCGGGGTCGACGGGGCCGTCGACGAGCTGCTGCGGTACCTGACCACCGTCCAGCCCGGCCGCCGCCGCGTGGCCGTGGAGGACATCGAGATCGCCGGACAGCTGATCCGCGCCGGCGAGGGCCTGATCCTCCCGGAGGAGATCGGCAACCGCGACGCGAGCGTGTTCCCCGACCCGGAGAAGCTGGACCTGCGCCGCGACGCCGGCCAGCAGCTCGCCTTCGGGTTCGGTGTGCACAAGTGCACCGGCCAGCCGCTGGCCCGCCTGGAGCTCCAGGTCGTGTTCACCGCCCTGTTCCGGCGCATCCCGACCCTGGCCCTGGCCGTCGACCTCGACGACCTCCCGTTCATGGACGACGGTCTCGGGTACGGCCTCAAGGGCATGCCGGTGAGCTGGTAAGTGAACGCGGCCGAGCAGGAGCCGAATCCGCCCGTGATGGTGGAGAACGTCCTTGACCACCGGAGTCACCAGGGGGACCCGCAGCATGACCGGCACCACTGAGGCCCTTGACGGATCGGCGGCGGTCGACGCGGCACGCGACGTCACGCGCCCATTCTACATCTACGCCGTGCTCTCCAACTCGATCTTCCAGCGCGGCGTGTTCGTCATCTTCCTCTACCAGCAAGGCTTCTCCGCCGCGCAGGTGGCCCTCCTCCAGACCCTGCTCTTCGTGGCCAGCGGACTCGCGGAGCTGCCCACGGGCATCATCGCCGACCGGATCGGCAGGCGTGCCAGCATCGTGATCGGCCAGGTGCTGGTGGCCGGATGTCTGCTCGGTCAGGTGGCAACCTCCGACTACTGGCTCTTCCTGGCGCTGTTCATCGGCCAGGGCGTGGGCATGGCCTGCGTGTCCGGTTCGGACACCGCCCTGTTGTACGACCTGCTCGTGCGCCGTGGGGCAACGAGCGGCTACGTCAGGATCAGGTCCCGGTTCACCATGCTCGGGACGGTCACCTCGGGGGTCGCCATCATCCTCGGCGGCCAGCTGCAGCGGTTCTCCTGGGGAATCGTCTACGCCGCTTCGGCGTCGTGCCTCGTCGTGGCCGTGCTGGTGCTGCTGGCCCGGGTGCCCGAGATCCGCGGCGCGGACGCGGTGGACGAGCAGGACGGAGCCGGCAAGGAGCACGGCGACACCACGGCATGGCGGGCGATGCTCCGGGTCGCCACGCCGGCGCTCGTGACGCTCGTCGTGGTGTCCGGACTGATGCACGCGACGCTGACGCCGTACATCATCTTCACCCAGAAGACGCTCTCCGATCAGGGCGCGAGCACCGCGCTGGTCAGTGTGGTCGTCTCGGCGGGATTCTTCATCGGCGGCCTCGCTCCCCTGCTGTCGGACCGCGCCGACCGGCGCGTCGGGTACCGGATCATCGCCCCGCTGTCCCTCCTGGCGCTCGCCGCGGCCCTCGGCCTGACCGGCCTCGGCCTCGTCTGGGTCACCATCGCCGCGTTCCTGCTCCTGGTCGGAATTCCCGAGATCACCGCCGTGCTCGTGGACAACGTGTTCAACGAGGCGGTGCCGTCGCGCTACCGGGCGAGTCTGCTGTCGATGATCGCGTTCGTGGAGTCGGTGCTCATCGGCATCGGTTATCTCGTCCTCGGCGCGCTCATGGGCGCACTGGGCTCCAGCGTGGGCATGGCCGTCTACGCCGCGGTCCCCCTGCTGGCGTGTCTCCTGTGGCTCCCCGTGCTCATCCGGGGAACGCGGGTGACCACCGGGAGCGAGCAGGCCGCCAGCCCGAAGGAATCCTGAAACAGCCCTTCTCGGACAACGCCCCTGATCGATGAGGAGCCGAAGTGGAACTTATGCAGATCGGGCACAAACAACCGGTGCCGGATCTCACCCCGCCGGTCGTGCACGAGGACGCCCTTTCGGTTGCGCTGGTCTGCATGCCCTGGGCCGTGGTCGACATGCCCTCCCTGGCGCTGAGCACGATCGCCCCGTTGTTCGAGCGGCGCGGAGAGGTCGAGAAGCTCGACGTCGTCTACGGCAACATCCGGTGGCTCGACCACCTGGTCCGGGAGGCGGGCCTCGAACGCGGGCACTACGAGCTGATCGTTGACGCCGAAGTGTTCGGGGTCGGCGAATGGGTCTTCTCCAGCTATTTCCGCCCCGGTGTCGACCCGCGCCACACGAGCTTCTACGACCTCGTGCGCGACAGCGAGCACGTCGACGCCTACTGTGCGATGTTCCGCGCGGCGCCCGCCTTCGTCGACGAGCTGGCCCGTGATCTCGTGGCGTCGGACGCCGACGTCCTGGGGCTGACGACGACCTTCGACCAGAACATCGCCTCGTTCGCGCTCGCGCACCGCGTCAAGGAGCTGCGGCCGGACGTCGTGACGATCCTCGGCGGGGCGAACTGCGACGGCGTCCAGGGCACGGCGGTCCACCGCGCCCGCCCGGAGTTCGACTACGTGATCCGGGGGGAGGCGGAGCACTCGATCGCGCCGCTCATCGCCCACATCGCGGAATGCCGCAGCGGTGACGGGAAGAAGGACGACGGACTGCTGCGTGCCGTGCCCGGCCTGTGCTGGCGGTCCGACGCCGACGGAGCCACGGTCAGCAACCCCATCGGGCGGACGCCCGTCTCCATGAACGTGGTACCGGAGCCCACCTACGATCACTACTTCCGCGATCTGGGGAAGTCTCCGGCCGCTCCGTTCATCGATGTCAAGATTCCACTGGAGGCCAGCCGCGGTTGCTGGTGGGGCGCGAAGCACCACTGCACGTTCTGCGGCCTGAACGGATCGGCCATGACCCATCGCGCGAAGCCCGCCGAGCGCGTGCAGGCGGAGGCCAGCCGGGCCATCCGCCGGCACAACGTGCTCGACCTGGTGTTCTCCGACAACATCCTGGCGCCCGAGCACGTTGTGCAGCTGACCACCGATCTGGCGCTGCCCACCGAATGGGACGTCCGGCTGTTCGCCGAGGTGAAGTCGAACCTCAACTTCAGTCAGCTGGAGTCCCTCGCGCGCGCCGGTTTCACGCAGCTGCAGCCGGGTGTCGAGAGCCTCTGCACGCCCATCCTGCGCATCATGCGCAAGGGGGTGACCGGGTGGCAGAACGTGCGGTTCCTGCGGGACTGCGCCACCTGCAGGATCTACCCGTCTTGGAACATCCTCGTGGGCTTCCCCGGGGAGCAGTACAGCGACTATGAGGCGTTGATCGACTCGCTCCCGGCCCTCCATCACCTGACGCCGCCCGCCGGGGCGTTCCCGATCAAACTGGAACGCTTCAGCCCCTACTTCGACGATCCCGCCCTCGGTCTCCAGGCTCTCGGCCCCTCGCTCAACCTGGTGAGCGCTTACGAGGGGGTGGCGGACGGCCTCGACGACCTCGTCTATGTGTTCGAGTCCGAGCCCGTCGGCCTCTCCCCTGAGACAGGCGAGCTGTTGCGCGAAGCGGTCGCGAACTGGAAGGCCACCGCATCGGTCTCCCGGCTGGTCGCCCTGCCGGCGCCGAACGACTCACTCGTCGTCATCGACGACCGGCCCGCCTGGCCCTCCCGTGAGCTGGTGCTCCGGCCGGGTCTCGAAGTCGAGGCGTACCGTGCGCTGGCCAAGGGCAAGACGCTTCCCGCGCTCGCTTCCGCGATGCGCTCGCTCGGGATCGCCGTGCGGGAAGGTCAGCTCGAAGAGCTCGTCGAGAACTGGACGGAGCTCGGCATCGTCTTCCATGAGGACTCCACCTATCTGGCGCTCGCGACGGGATTGCGTTGGTGACGAAGCAGACAGCAGAGCGGCGGTCGAACCGCCGGAGGCTCTTCGCGCCGGTGGATCTCCACTCGGTGCGGAGCAGGGAGGACCTCGTCGCCCTGACCCGGTCGGGATACGCCGGGATCCGGCTGACCGGCCACTTCGCCATGCCGGAGATGGGCGACGCCGAACTCGTCTCCTTGATCGCGCTGCTCCGTGACGCCCGCGGGGTCGGTCTGCGGGTTTCGTGGAGCGGCGACTGCGGCGCCCTGGAGGTCGGGGGCCTCCGCCACCTCGACCCGCCGCGGCGGCCGGACGGCTCCTTCGCGTGGTCGGCGCAGCAGGGAGGATCCCTCGTCGTCCGGCGCGGTCCGACGTTCCTGGCCGTCGAGGACACGCGCCACGGGGAGCGCCGCCGCATCGACGTCGACCGCTCGGAACCGGCGGCGGCCATCCTCGACGAAAGCCGCTGGGGGCGTACGCTCACCCCCGCCGAGGCGGCCAACCTGGACGCCCTCGAACTGCACGACCTCGTCTTTCGTGCCGGCGACCACGCCGTGGGCATCGCCGTGAGACAAGGAGTCTGGTGTGTCTGAAGGCCACATCCTCTTCCGCAGGACGCTCGACGAGCGGACCGTGTCGCGAGGGCCGGGGGAGCCGCCCGCCGCCGTCGTCCCCATGCGCATGGGGACGGCCGGGCTGGGCCTGCTCGTCAACGATCACCGCGAAGCCACCCGCATCCTGTCCGACGTCGAGACCTACGGCAGCGCGGGCGAACTCATGGCGAGCGTCTTCGACGAGCCGGACGAGGCGCATCCGGACGGCTCGCATCCTCACGCGGCGTCCGAGGAGGTCTTCGCGGTCAACCAGACCGACGGGGAAGAGCACCGTCGCGTACGGCGCGCGCTTCGGAGGGTCATCGACACCCGCGTGCGCGACGTCTCGGACCAGCTGATCCAGGATGTGCAGCACGCGGTCGAGAGCGCCCTCGCCCTGGGAAGGCTCGACGCGGTCGCGTCGATCGGCGTGCCCATCGCCGACAGCGTGATGTCGCGCCTGCTCGGACTCGACGAGAAGCTCGTCTCGGCCCTGCGGGCCGCGGTGTACGGGGGATACCCGGTGCGCGAGCTCGACGCCACCCTCGTCGACTGGGTGCGCGACAGGCGGGCCCGCCCCGCCGACGACCTCGTGTCGGACCTGATGGCGGAGCTCCCCTCCCTCGACGACCGGCAGGTCGCGGCGAACACCCGGCTGCTCGCGCTGTCGGGCGTCGAGGTGCTGGCGGCGCTGATCACGAACGGCATCCTCTGCCTGGCGCAGGACCCGAAGACCCAGAGCCTCGTGCGCAACGACGAGACGCTGCTGCCCGGCCTCGTCCATGAGGTGCAGCGGTACGCGAGCCCGATCGCGCGGGGGATCTACCGGATGTCGAAGGAGTCATCCGTGATCGGCGGGTACGCGGTTCCCGCCGGCACCCTGCTCGTCATCGGGGTGGACGTCTGCAACAGGGACACGTCCGTGCTTCCCGACGCCCACAGGTTCGACCCCACGCGCGGCCGGGATTTCGAGTACCTGACGTTCGGCCGCGGGAAGCACTCGTGCCTGGGCATTCCGGTCGCGCGGCTCATCGCGGCGCAGGCCCTGCGCGTATTCCTCTCGGGAACGACGAGTTTCGGCCTGACCGTGGAGCCGTCAGAGCTGCGTTTCCACGATACTGCGGTCATGAACGGTCTCGTCGAACTCCCGATTTGGGTTGAGTGCGCGAACTAGTGTCTCGTGATCCTGATTGCGTCACTTCACCTTATTATTGACGAGTTTCTTCACGCTGGTCTGGACGAGTCGGACCTCGACGAGGATCTCGTCGGTGGGGCGGTCCGGGTGAAGGGTTTCGCGTTTTCGTTCCAGGAGTCGATGTAGTCGCGGATCTGTTTGACCAGGACGTTGACGCTCTCGAACGTGCCGCGGCGGATGGACTGCTGGGTGGTGATCCCAAACCAGATCTCGATCTGGTTCAACGAGGACCCGACGGGGGTGAAAGGGAAGTGGACGTGCGGGTTCTTCGCCAGCCACGCCTCCACGTCCGGGGAGGTACGACGGGCAGTGGGTGGGAGACGAGACAGCATCGCCGAGGGTCCCCACGGGGTTCAGCGACGTGTAGGGGGGCCAGAGGTGAGAACCCGTCAGGGCTCCCACCAGAGACAACTTGAAGATGACCAGGCGGTAATCCGTACGCGCGGACCCGGCTTCCGTCGCCATCCGATACGTCACAGCTCCTCTGCACAGGTGTGCCGGGATAGGACGGTGTGTGTCGCCGTTCCGTGAACCGTGACCCCCTATCGGTCGATGAAAAGTGACCCCTTCCATGATCAAGTGATCAGTCTGGCTCCATGGGAGTCAGGTGGAAGAGGTGATCGGTGTGGAGGACTGGGCTGAGATCCGGCGGCTCCACCGTGCGGAGGGCATGTCGATCAAGGGGATCGCGCGGCATCTGGGGATCGCCCGGAACACCGTGCGGCGGGCTGTGGCCAGCGATGATCCGCCGAAGTATCGGCGGGCGCCGAGGGGCTCGATCGTGGACGCGGTGGAACCGGCGATCCGCGAGCTGCTGGCCCAGTACCCGCGGATGCCTGCCACGGTGATCGCCGAGCGGATCGGCTGGGAACGGTCGTTGTCGGTGCTGAAACGGCGGGTGCGGGAACTGCGGCCGGTCTATCTGCCGGCGGACCCGGTCTCGCGGACGGCGTATCAGCCCGGCGAGCTGGCGCAGTGCGATCTGTGGTTCCCACCGGCGGACATCCCGCTGGGTTTCGGGCAGACCGGGCGGCCGCCGGTGCTGGTGATGGTGGCCGGGTACTCGCGGATGATCACCGCGCGTATGCTGCCGTCGAGGCAGGCCGCCGATCTGGTGAGCGGGCATTGGGAGCTGCTGTCCGGGTGGGACGCGGTGCCGAGGCCACTGGTTTGGGACAACGAAGCGGCCATCGGCCGCCGCCGCGAGGGGCGGGCCGTTCTCGGGCATGAGTTTGCCGCGCTGGCCGGGCTGCTGGCCTGCAAGGTGATCCTGTGCAGGCCCCGCGACCCGGAAGCGAAGGGTCTGGTCGAGCGGGCCAACGGCTACCTGGAGACGTCGTTCCTGCCCGGCAGGGTGTTCGCCTCTCCGGGCGACTTCAACACGCAGCTGAGCTCGTGGCTTGAGGTCGCCAACCGGCGGGTGCACCGCACCCTTGAGGCCCGCCCGGCAGAACGGTGGGAGGCCGACCGGGCCGCGATGCTGCCGCTGCCGCCGACCGCACCGCCGCGCTGGTGGCAGACCTCGGTGCGGATCGGCCGGGACCACTACATCCGCCTGGACACCTGCGACTACTCCGTGCACCCGGCCGCGATCGGAAGGATCGTGCGGATCGAGGCGGACACCGAGACGGTGCGGGCTCATCTGGACGGCCGCCTGGTCGCCGAGCATGCGCGCTGCTGGGCCCGCCACCAGACGCTCACCGACCCGGAGCACGCCGATGCCGCCACGGCGATGCGCGGCCAGTACCGCCAGAGCGGGGCCCAAGCCGCGGCGGTGGAGGTCGCACAGCCGGATCTGCCGGCCTACGACCGCGTCTTCCAGCTGATCGAGGGCGGCGGAGGAGAGGAGTGACACCATGGCCACCCGCATCACCCCATCCCGGGACGTCGCTGCCGAACTGGCCTTCCTCAGCCGCGCGTTGAAGGCGCCAGCGTTGCTGGATGCTGCCGACCGGCTCGCCGAACGCGCTACCGCCGAGTCCTGGACGCATCAGGAGTATCTGGCCGCCTGCCTGCAGCGCGAGGTTGCTGCCCGCGAGGCGCATGGCGGCGAGGGCCGCATCCGCGCGGCCCGTTTCCCCGCCCGCAAGACCTTGGAGGAGTTCGACTTTGCTCACCTGCGTGGCCTGAAACGGGAGGCGGTGGCGCACCTGGGCACCCTGGACTTCATCACCGGCAAGGAGAACGTGGTCTTCCTCGGCCCGCCCGGCACCGGCAAGACCCACCTGGCCATCGCTCTGGGCGTCCGTGCCTGCCAGGCGGCCACCGCGTCGCGTTCGCCACCGCCTCGCAGTGGGTCGACCGCCTGGCCGCCGCCCACACCGCAGGCAAGCTCCAGGACGAACTGCTGCGTCTCGCGCGCGTCCCCGTTCTGGTGATCGATGAGGTCGGCTACATCCCGTTCGAACCGGAAGCGGCGAACCTGTTCTTCCAGCTGATCTCCGGTCGCTACGAACGCGCGTCCGTGATCGTGACCAGCAACAAGCCGTTCGGACGCTGGGGCGAGGTCTTCGGAGACGACACCGTGGCCGCCGCCATGATCGACCGTCTCGTCCATCACGCCGATGTGCTCTCCTTGAAGGGAGACTCCTACCGGCTCAAGGACCGTGACATCGGCCGCACACCGAGCGCGGCAACCGGGTGAACAACTACACACGGGGTCAAAATTCACCGACCCCAAAGGGGTCCAGGTTCAGAGACCGCCGACAGGTGTGCAATGTTCGCCGCAAGGCGACGTGGCCGTTGCGCAGATCAGGACGACTCCGGTGGGGCTGATTCCGTAGAGGTCGATCCGGGTCGGGGCAATCTCGCCGGGGCCGCGGAGCTCGACGGAAGCCACCGAACCGGCCGCCGAGGGCACGGCCTTGTCGGCGCGCGTGCCTGATGTCGCGGCGTCCAGAATGGCGTTGGGCACCACTCCCGCGCGCAGGCCGGGCATGTGGGAGCCGGGCAGTGCGAAGTGCCTCGCGAGTCACCTCCGCCGATGCCGGCGCAGCCCGCCAGTTCGGCCGCGCAGAGCCACCCGGCTGCCGCGAGGCGGAGAGGTCGGCGTCAGCCGGGGCCGAGTGGCCGTGCCGGCGTCAGTCAAGGGCAAGGGGACGAAGACCTGTGGGCGGGGCCATTACCCACACCCCGATGCGAGGTCACGCCGACTCGCACAAGCTCACACGCAGCTAGAAGGACCTGGTCAGTGCCGCTCTCATTTCCCATGTCTCAGAATGACCACGCTTCGACACTCATCAAACTGATAGTGGGCAGGTCGGCAGGCATGTCAACTCTCATCCTCAGCGGCGGCTCTCAAGACCAGGGCGAGCAGCACGGCTCCGAGCAGGGCCAGCCACCCCATCCCCTCCAGGGCAACCGCGACAACCACCCCTGGCGCCGACACCCGCACCACCTCGGGCCGCACCCACACCCACAGCACGTGCAGCGGCAACAGAGCGGCGAGATACGGCTCCATCCCGGCGAACCCCAGGGCGAGCACAACCCCCACGCACCCGAGGCCCACAAGCTCGTAGTACCGCACCCACCGCCCCGGCGACGCAGCCACCCAACGCCGAGCCGGCTCACCGCCCCAGCTCGGACAGCCCTCAGGCACAACGGACTCAGGCAAGGGCCGAGGCAAGGACGGCCGAACGTCAGTACTCATGGCTAACGAGACACCCGAACCATCGAAGTGGTTGCGGTGAACAATGAAGGCCGCCGAAGGCGAGCCTTCCAGGGGCGGGGAACTGCGCGACCAACCCCCACAAACCCGCACCCGGCAACGAACCCCAGGCGCCGCCCCAGAACCCGCTCAGCCCACGACCAGCAGGACGACCAGCACAACCGCCCCCGCCACCACAGGCCCAAGCACCTCATAAGCCCACCGCACAGCGACATCCCCCTGCGCGGTCTCCGCCTTCTCCCGAGCCTCCAACAGCTCCCGAAGGTCATCCATCACCTTGTCGGTCTCGGCACGAGCGGGCCCGTTCATCTCACCGCCACCCCCGAGCCCCCCGAACCCGAACCCGAGCCCAGCACCACGGCCGCCCCGGCCGTTCCGCTCCGCCCCCGCCCGAGCCGTCCGCCGAGCCGCTTTCTTCCGCGCCCGCAGCGAAACGGGAATCGACCACAGCTGATACTTCGCCCCCGACTTGGCCACGACCTCGTTGGAGTACCCGGACCGCAACGACGCGACCTGCCCCCAGGGCAACACCACCACCCGGAACGGATTCCGGATCCGCAGCCGTTCCTCATTGGCGAAGACAGCCGGCCGCACGGTGAAGGCGGCCACCCCCGGCACCACGAGAATCATCGACGCCAACGCCAGCCAGGGCGTCCGCCCGTCTCCCTGCGCCAGCGCGTCGATCCCCAGCCAGAGCACGATGCCGAGCAACAGAACGCCACCCACCATGGCCATGGGCGAGCGGTACACCCGGTCCCGGGAAGGCGGGACCGGCGGCTGCGGCGCAGATGAGGAGCGCTCCGGGGTCGTCATGCCCCCGATTCTGCCCGACGCGGCCGCCCCCGCTCATTCGCGGTCCCGACTCCGAAGACGAGCGACCGGGGCTGTACAGCCGCTACGCGCGTAGATATGCTCGTCTGGTGACCATGCCCACCAATGCACCCTCCCCCACTGCTGAACGCGTGGGAGGTACCCCCAGCGCGAAGACCCTCTCGGACGTCACCGCGTCCGACAGCACGCTGCGCCGCTTCCTCCACGGGCTGCCCGGCGTCGACGCGGTCGGCCTGGAGGCGCGCGCCGCGTCCCTCGGGACCCGTTCCATCAAGACGACCGCCAAGGCGTACGCCATCGACCTCGCGATCTCGATGGTCGACCTGACGACGCTGGAAGGCGCGGACACCCCGGGCAAGGTCCGGGCGCTCGGCGCCAAGGCGGTCCGCCCCGACCCCACCGACCGGACGACCCCGACCACGGCCGCGGTCTGCGTCTACCCGGACATGGTCGCCGTGGCCAAGGAAGCCGTCGCCGGTTCCGGCGTGAAGGTCGCCTCCGTCGCCACCGCCTTCCCGGCCGGCCGCGCCGCCCTCCCGGTGAAGCTGGCGGACGTGCGGGACGCCGTCGCCGCGGGTGCCGACGAGATCGACATGGTCATCGACCGCGGGGCGTTCCTCGCGGGGCACTACCTGAAGGTCTACGACGAGATCGTCGCCGTGAAGGAGGTCTGCGGGACCGCCGCCCGCCTCAAGGTCATCTTCGAGACCGGCGAGCTGTCGACGTACGACAACATCCGGCGCGCGAGCTGGCTCGGCATGCTGGCGGGCGCCGACTTCATCAAGACCTCGACCGGCAAGGTCGCCGTCAACGCCACCCCGGCCAACACCCTCCTCATGCTGGAGGCCGTGCGGGACTTCCGAGCCCAGACCGGGGTACAGGTCGGCGTGAAGCCGGCCGGCGGCATCCGTACGACCAAGGACGCGATCAAGTTCCTGGTCCTCGTGAACGAGACGGCAGGCGAGGACTGGCTGGACAACCACTGGTTCCGCTTCGGCGCCTCCTCCCTCCTGAACGACCTGCTGATGCAGCGTCAGAAGCTGGCCACCGGCCGCTACTCCGGCCCCGACTACGTGACGGTGGACTGATCATCATGGCTTCCGTATTCGACTACGCACCGGCACCCGAGTCCCGCTCGGTCGTCGACATCGCCCCCTCCTACGGCCTGTTCATCGACGGCGAGTTCGTGGAGGCGGCCGACGGCAAGGTCTTCAAGACGGTCAGCCCGTCGACCGAGGAGGTCCTCTCCGAGGTCGCCCAGGCCGGCGGGGCGGACGTCGACCGCGCGGTGAGGGCCGCCCGCAAGGCGTTCGAGAAGTGGTCGGCGCTGCCCGGCGCCGAGCGCGCCAAGTACCTGTTCCGCATCGCCCGGATCATCCAGGAGCGCAGCCGCGAGCTGGCCGTACTGGAGACGCTGGACAACGGCAAGCCCATCAAGGAGACCCGCGACGCCGACCTCCCCCTGGTCGCCGCGCACTTCTTCTACTACGCGGGCTGGGCCGACAAGCTCGACCACGCGGGCTACGGCGCGAACCCGAAGCCGCTCGGTGTGGCGGGCCAGGTCATCCCCTGGAACTTCCCCCTGCTGATGCTGGCGTGGAAGATCGCCCCGGCGCTCGCGACCGGCAACACGGTCGTCCTGAAGCCCGCCGAGACGACCCCCCTCTCCGCCCTGTTCTTCGCGGACATCTGCCGCCAGGCGGGTCTGCCCACGGGCGTCGTCAACATCCTTCCGGGCTACGGCGACACGGGCGCGGCCCTGGTGGCCCATCCGGACGTGAACAAGGTGGCCTTCACCGGCTCCACCGCGGTCGGCAAGGAGATCGCGAAGACGGTCGCCGGGACCCGCAAGAAGCTCACCCTCGAACTGGGCGGCAAGGGCGCCAACATCGTCTTCGACGACGCCCCGATCGACCAGGCGGTCGAGGGCATCGTCAGCGGCATCTTCTTCAACCAGGGCCAGGTCTGCTGCGCGGGCTCCCGGCTGCTGGTGCAGGAGTCGATCCAGGACGAGCTCCTCGACTCCCTCAAGCGCCGGCTGTCCACGCTTCGCCTCGGTGACCCGCTGGACAAGAACACCGACATCGGCGCGATCAACTCCGAGGAGCAGCTCACCCGGATCACCTCGCTCGTCGAGAAGGGCGAGGCGGAGGGCGGCGAGCGCTGGTCGCCCGCCTGTGAACTGCCCGAGAGCGGCTACTGGTTCGCCCCGACGCTGTTCACCAACGTCACCCAGGCGCACACCATCGCCCGTGACGAGATCTTCGGCCCGGTGCTGTCCGTCCTCACCTTCCGCACCCCGGACGAGGCCGTCGCCAAGGCCAACAACAGCCAGTACGGCCTGTCGGCGGGCATCTGGACGGAGAAGGGGTCCCGGATCCTCGCGGTCGCGAGCAAGCTGCGCGCGGGCGTGATCTGGTCCAACACGTTCAACAAGTTCGACCCGACCTCGCCGTTCGGCGGTTACAAGGAGTCGGGCTTCGGCCGCGAGGGCGGCCGCCACGGCCTGGAGGCGTACCTCGATGTCTGACAAGTCCGAGCAGCAGCGTCTGAGCGTCTTCAAGACCTACAAGCTGTACGTGGGCGGGAAGTTCCCGCGTTCCGAGAGCGGCCGGGTGTACGAAGTGACGGACTCGAAGGGCAACTGGCTGGCCAACGCGCCCCTGTCGTCCCGCAAGGACGCCCGTGACGCGGTGGTCGCCGCGCGCAAGGCGGTGGGGCCCTGGTCCGGTGCGACCGCGTACAACCGCGGTCAGATCCTCTACCGCGTCGCCGAGATGCTGGAGGGCCGCCGCGAGCAGTTCACGCGTGAAGTGGCCGACGCCGAGGGCCTGTCGAAGTCGAAGGCCGCCGCCCAGGTGGACGCGGCGATCGACCGCTGGGTCTGGTACGCGGGCTGGACCGACAAGATCGCCCAGATCGTGGGCGGCGGAAACCCGGTCGCGGGCCCGTACTTCAACCTCTCCTCCCCCGAACCGACCGGTGTGGTCGTCGTCCTGGCCCCCCAGGAGTCGTCCTTCCTCGGCCTGGTCTCGGTGATCGCCCCCGTGATCGCCACCGGCAACACGGCGATCGTGATCGCGAGCGAGAAGTCCCCGCTCCCGGCCCTCTCCCTCGGCGAGGTCCTGGCCACCTCCGACCTGCCCGGCGGTGTCGTCAACGTCCTGTCCGGCCGTACGGCGGAGATCGCGACCCCGCTGGCCGCGCACCAGGACGTCAACGCGATCGACCTCGCGGGCGCCGATGACGTACTGGCGAAGGAACTGGAGATCGCGGCCGCGGACAACCTGAAGCGGGTTCTGCGTCCACAGCCTGTGGACGAAGTCGACTGGTCCGCGACTCCCGGCATCGACCGCATGACGGCGTTCCTGGAGACCAAGACGGTCTGGCACCCCACGGGGTCGCTGGGCGCGTCCGGCTCGTCGTACTAGGGGGTGTTTTGAAAGTCCTGTGCGGTGCCCGCGGTGTTCGGTGCGTGCCCTCGGCGTGCCGGACGAA